>JBNMOZ010000100.1:0-12553 GCA_051276005.1 Bradymonadia bacterium
TTCGAGGCCATCGCCGTCGGTGTCTACGAAGGCCCGCGGATCGTCGCTGGGGTCGAGCGGGTTGCGCCCGGCGCGCAGCTCGGCGCCGTCGGGCTCGCCGCCTTCGTCGGTGTCTGCCAGGCGGGGATCGGTCTCGCCGAGGTCGCGCGTGCCGCTGCGGTCGACGTCTTCAACGCCATCGCTGAGGCCGTCGCCGTCGGTGTCGGCGTTGATGGGGCTGGTGCCGGTGTTCAGCTCGCGTCGATCGTCCAGGCCGTCGCCGTCGGAGTCGGCCAAGAGGGGGCTGGTCTCGCCCGGATCGACCCGCCCGTTGCGGTTGCGATCCTCGGCGTCGTCGGCCAGTCCATCGTCGTCATCATCGTCGTCGCAGGCGTCGCCCAGGCCATCGCCGTCGGTGTCGCGCTGCGCCGGGTCGAACAGGCCGACGCACACGTCGTCGTCGTCGTCGGCGCCGTCGCCGTCATTGTCGGTGTCGCAGGCGTCGCCCAGGCCATCGCCGTCGGTGTCGGTCTGGTTGTCGGCGATCAGTGGGCAGGCGTCGATCGCGTCGGCCACCCCGTCATCGTCATCGTCGAGATCGCAGAGGTCGCCCGCGCCATCACCGTCTGTATCGGTCTGATCGGCCGGTCCGGTGCGCGGGCAATTGTCGGCGACGTCGAGCACGCCGTCCGCGTCATCGTCGTCGACGCACGCGTCGCCAAGGCCGTCGCCGTCGGCGTCGCCCTGCGCCGGATCGGCGACCAGGGGACACACATCGTCGTTGTCTTGCACCCCGTCGGCGTCATCGTCGGCGTCGCAGACATCGCCCAGGCCGTCGCCATCGGTGTCGAGCAGAGATCCGGCGTTGATCGGGCAGTTGTCGACGCCGTCGAGCGCGCCGTCGTTGTCATCATCGGGATCGCAGAGGTCGCCGCGACCATCACCATCGGTGTCGGCCTGGTTGGCCGGGCCGATGTCGGGGCAGTTGTCTTGCGCGTCGAGCACGCCATCGCCGTCATCATCAAGATCGCAGGGCGCGCCCAGGCCGTCGCCGTCAATATCCGCCTGGCCGGCCGGTCCGTTGCGCGGGCAGTTGTCGCCCGCGTCGGGCACGCCATCCGCGTCATCGTCGTCATCACACACATCGCCCAGGCCATCGCCGTCGGTGTCGCGCTGGCTCGCGGCGGGCACCAGGGGGCAGTTGTCGTCGACGTCGAGCACGCCGTCTTCATCGTCATCGTCATCGCAGACGTCGCCCAGGCCGTCAGCGTCGTTGTCGCGCTGCGCCGCGTTAGAGACGGTCGGGCACACGTCGCGCACGTCGAGCACGCCGTCGTCGTCGTCGTCGGTGTCGCAGGCGTCGCCGCCATCAAAGATGCCGTCGCTGTTGGTCTGATCGGGGTTGGCGATGAGCGGGCAGTTGTCGTCGGCGTCGAACACGCCGTCTTCGTCGTCATCGGGATCGCAGGCATCGCCCAGGGTGTCGCCATCGGTGTCGCGCTGATCGGCGTTTGCGGTCGCGGGGCAGTTGTCTTCACCGGTGGCCACGCCGTCGCCGTCGCCGTCGGAGTCGCAGGCGTCGCCCAGCCCATCGCGATCGCCGTCGCGCTGATCGGCGTTGGGCACCAGCGGACAGTTGTCGTCGGTGTTGGGCACCAGATCGCCGTCTTTGTCGGTGTCGCAGGCGTCGCCCACCACGCCGCCGGTGGCGAAGTCGAGGTTGGCCTGCGCGTTATTGGGGGTGCGGGGGCAGTTGTCGTCGCAGTTGGCGGGCGGGCCGTCGCAGCCGCCGACCTCGAGGGAGCAGCACCGCGCGTCGCTGGGGCTGCCGCTGCCGTCGCCGTCGTCTGGGATGCCGTCGTTGTCATCGTCGAGGTCGCAGGCGTCGCCGCCGTCGGGCGCGCCGTCGCTGTTGCGCTGGTCGGCGTTGATCACCCGCGGGCAGTTGTCTTGCGCGTCGACCACGCCGTCGGCGTCATCGTCGGTGTCGCAGGCGTCGCCCTTGGCGTCGCGGTCAAGGTCGTCTTGCCCGGCGTTGGCCGTCAGGCGGCAGTTGTCTTGCGGATCGTTGATGCCGTCATTGTCATCATCGGGATCGCAGGCGTCGCCCACGCCGTCGCCGTCCGTGTCGCGTTGATCGAGGTTTTGCGCGTCGGGGCAGTTGTCGACCAGATCGCCCACCATGTCATCGTCGCGATCCGCGTCGCAGACGTCGCCCAGGCCATCGTTGTCCGCGTCGGCTTGGTTGCCGTTGGGCGTGCGCGGGCAGTTGTCGTCGACGTCGAGGTCGCCATCGCCGTCGTCGTCGTCGTCGCAGGCGTCGCCATCGCTGTCGCCGTCGATGTCGGACTGATCGCCGTTCGCGATCAGCGGGCAGTTGTCGACCCCGTCCAGCGCGCCGTCGTTGTCGTCGTCGTCGTCACAGACGTCGCCGCCATCTGCGGCGCGATCGGTGTTGCGCTGGTCGACGTTGGCGTCGCGCGGGCAGTTGTCGCGCAGGTCTGAGACGCCGTCGCCGTCGTCATCGGCGTCGCACAGGTCGCCTTGGCCGTCCGCGTCGAGGTCGGCCTGATCGTCCGGGCGGGTGCGCGGGCAGTTGTCGTCGACGTTGGGCACGCCGTCGCCGTCGATGTCGGGATCGCAGGCGTCGCCCACCACCCCACCAAACTCAGCGTCGAAGTTGGCCTGATCCGGGTTGGCGACGAGGGGGCAATTGTCGGTCGCGTCGGGCACGCCGTCGTCGTCATCGTCGCTGTCGCAAACATCGCCGAGTCCGTCGTTGTCGGTGTCGGCTTGGGCGCCCGGCGCGGTGCGCGGGCAGTTGTCTTGTGCGTCGGCCACGCCGTCATCGTCATCGTCGGGATCACAGGCGTCGCCGGCGCCATCGCCATCGGCGTCGCGCTGGTCGGCGTTGGCGATCGTGCGGCACACGTCGACCGCGTCGGGCACGCCATCGCCGTCGACGTCGTCATCGCAGACGTCGCCCAGGCCATCGGCGTCGAGGTCGGCCTGATCGACGTTGACGCGTTGCGGGCAGTTGTCGGCCACGTCGGGGGCGTCGTCGCCGTCGTCATCGGGGTCGCAGGCGTCGCCCAGGCCGTCCTGGTCGGTGTCGAGCTGGTCGACGTTGCGTCGCCGTGGGCAGGTGTCGAGGGCGTCGGCGATGCCATCGTCATCGTCATCGAGATCGCAGGTGTCGCCCTGACCGTCGCCGTCGAGATCGAGCTGATCGGCGTTGGCCAGTCGGGGGCAGCTGTCGAAGTCGTCGGCGACGCCGTCGTTGTCATCGTCGGCGTCGCACGCGTCGCCCGCGCCATCTGCGTCCAGGTCGGCCTGGTCGGCGTCTGCCGTCAGCGGGCAGATGTCGGCGGCGTCGGCGATCCCGTCACCGTCGTCATCGCCGTCGCACAGGTCGCCTGCGCCGTCGCCGTCGGTGTCGGTTTGGATCCCGGGGCGGGTGCGCGGGCAGTTGTCGTCGACGTTGGGCACCCCGTCGCCGTCCATGTCGGAGTCGCAGGCGTCGCCCACGGTGCCGCCAAACGGCGCGTCGAGGTTGGCTTGATCGGGGTTGACCACGCGGGGGCAGTTGTCGTCGCCGTCGGGCACGCCGTCGCCATCGTCGTCGGGGTCGCAGGCGTCGCCGCGCAGGTCGCCGTCGGTGTCGCGCTGGTCGGGGTTGGCCGTCACCGGGCAGTTGTCGAACCCGTCGCGCTGGCCGTCAGCGTCGGTGTCCGGGTTGCGCGGATCCGTCGGGCCGATGACCTCTTCGCCGTCGCTGAGGCCGTCGTTGTCGGTGTCGGCCTTGTTGGGATCGGTCTCACCGGGATCGAGCACGCCGTCGTTGTCGCGATCCTCGTCGTCGCCGTCGATCAGGCCGTCGCCGTCGGAGTCGCGGTTGTTGATGTTGGTGCCCCAGACGCCCTCGATATGGTCGAAGAGGCCGTCGCCGTCGGTGTCGACCACGGCTGTCTCGTCGATCGGCGAGATCGTGATGTGGTCGATGCGCCCCTCGCAGCGCGCGCAGGCCGCGTCGAAGGCCGCGTCGCTGTCGCCGCGCACCCAGGTGTCGAAGTTGATGGCGGCGTCGGTGCGCAGGCCCTCATCGGCCGTCTGGCGCCACCGGCGACGCTCGTGGAAGTCGCCCTCGTCGGGCAGCTGCGAGCCGAACTCGCGGGTGCTCAGCGCATGCGCATATCCCAACAGGATCGGGTCGTTGTCGCGGCGGACGGGGCGATCGTCCCAGTACATTCGGGCCGGTTGCCGCGCGGCCGCGCCGCTGGCCTGCCGCCAGAGCAGCAGGCCGTCTTCGTTGTCTTCCACATCCGACAAGATCAGGTGCATCTCGCCCGCGATCAGCCGCACGCGGAACGCAGACTCACCGGCGGCGAGCACCTGCCCGTTGGCGTCACGGCCATCCCACTGCACGGTGGTCTCGCCCGGCACCGTCGTGCCCAGAAGCACGCGGTCTTCATTGGCGTCGAGGCGCCCATCGCGGTTGGTGTCGATGGTGATCTGATAGGTCAGCCCGCCGCCGCTCTCGAAGCGGAAGACGCCCGAGTCCTGGTTGCCGTCGTCGTTGGGGCTGATGGTCGGCGTGCCCAACTCGTCTTCGAAGCGCAGGCTTCGCACTTCGGCAGCCGGTGACTCGATGAGGGGCGCGTCCGGGAAGTTGAGGTAGATGCGATAGGGATCCGCGATCGTCGGGACAGGCTGGCTGTAGCGCTTGGACTCGTCGTCGGTCTGCGGGCAGCGTCGGTTGGCGGGCTCGCCCTCCAAGCAGGTGCTGCGATGCCCGGCACCCTCAATCCCCCGTGCGTTGGCGGCCATGCGCCAATGCCAGCCGGCCAGATCTTCAAAGTCGGCCACGAAGACGGTCGATCCCGCCGCGATGAAGTAGTCGGCGTAGCTGCTGTACTCGCGATTGTGGCTGGTCAGGTGCCAGGCGCGGGCGCTGACCCGGCCGGCGGGGGCTTGGGATCCGTTGGGCCGGCGCACGTCGATCTCGAAGAACCGCGTGCTGGTGACCTTGTCGTACTCGGGGTTGGCGCTGGTGCTGATGGTGTAGCGCTCGCCCACGAAGTCGGCGGTCCAATGCCCGGTCTCGTCGACGGACACCGCGTGGGGGCTGAAGTCGGCGACGCTGTCGTAGGGGCTGCAATAGCCGTCGCCATCGCGGGTCACGCTCAGGGCGATTGCGCAGTAGCCGGCCGCGTCGCCCTGGGACCATGCGGCGCCGTTGGGGTCGACGCGGCACGAGCGGCCCTGTTGGCATTGCGCGTCGCCCAGGCAGGGCCGTCGGGTCGGCGGCGAGAGCAGGATTTCGGCGCCGCGTCGTTCGCGCAGCACGGCCAGATCGCGATCGAGGAAGTGCTCGATGACCCAGCGATCACCGCCATTCTCGCCGACCGGGTTGCAGCCCGCGCCGATGCACTCGCTGCATGGGCCCGCCTGACCCGATGGGCCAATGCAGTTGCCGAACAAGCTCACGGTGCGGTTATGCCCGTCATCGCTGGAGCAGATCCGGATCGATTCGCCTACAACGACGTAGACGTTGACGGGCGTCCGCTTGATCAGCCCGTGATTGATTTGCAGATCGCGGGTGCCTTCAGGCGTCGCGTTTGCGACACCCAGCGACCCAACCCACACCCCGATCATCATCCATGCTCTGAACACGCGCGGCCCCCCAGCAACTGACGAGACGCCTCGCCAGTGTGTAGGCTAACCTGCCACCGATCCCGTATCCACTTCGACGCGCTGAGACTCTCGCGCGACACACTTGCACGGCAGTCCCCCACACCGGCATGCTCCGGCAATCTGGAGGTTTCATGCGCTCTCGAGCTGTGCAAGTGACGTCGATTATTGCCCTTTTGGTCGTGCTCCTGCCTGGCTGTGGCGGCGAGGATACCGCCCCAGCCCCGCCGCCAGACGAGGGAGGGCCCGCCAATAAGAGCGAGGCCGCCGCAGCCGTCGACGCCGGCAAGGCCGACTGGTCCCTGGACTGGTGCGAGCGCAGCGGCTGGTATGGCGATGGCGAATGTGACTGGTTCTGCCCTCGCCGCGACGTCGATTGCGACGCTGACGTTCTGGGCCCAGACCCCCAAGGCGACCCGCTGCGCTACCCGGTCGTGCTCGCCCATGGGTTCGACGCGAGCCCCGCCAATCGCTGGGGCTACTACCGGGTCGCCGAGGCGCTCGAGGCCGATGGGCACCGCGTCATCATCGCCCAGGTGCCGCCCTATCATGCCGTCACCGAGCGCGCCGCCCACTTGGCCCGGTTCGTCGACACCGCCCTCGAAGACGCGGCGCGGGTCAACATCATCGCGCACTCCATGGGCGGGCTCGACAGCCGGCACGTCATCAGCCAGCTGGGCTATGGCGATCGGGTCGCCAGCCTGACGACCATCTCGACGCCGCACCGCGGATCGGCCGTGGCCGATGTGGCCCTGGCGCTCATGCCGGGCATCTTGGATGAGGCCGTCAACGCCCTCGCGGGGGCCTGGGGGCGCACCTACAGCGACGTGAGTGACGACGCCGACTTGCGCGCCGCCATGTTCGACATCTCGCTGAGCGCGGCCGCCGATCGCAACGCCGCGACCCCCGACGTGGACGGCGTCTACTATCAGTCCTGGGCGGGCGTGAGCGCGGTGCTCGGCCTGCATAACGGCAAAGACGCGGCGGCCTGCGACGGGCTCGGCCTCGCCGATGCGGGCAACCCCGACAAGATGCACGCCAGCCTGGTGGCCGTGGCCGCCTTCACCGCCGGGGGCATCGCGCGGCGCCCCAACGACGGCATGGTGACCGTATTGAGCGCGAAGTGGGGCGTCTTTCAGGGCTGCATCCCTGCCGATCACCTCGACGAGGTCGGTCAGCCCCAGCACGACACGGCCGACGAGAACACCGGGTTCGATCACGTGCGGTTTTACCGCAATGTCGCCTTCAATTTGGCGGCGCAAGGCTTCTGAGCATGAGTGTACTGGGCGTCTTCTTGATCGGCCTGCTGGCGGCTCCCCCGGAGTACGCCGCGCTCATCCACGCGCCTCAGGCGATGCGGATGCGCGGCGACATGCTGATGGTGGCGAGCGAAGCGGGCTTGGCCTGGTTCAGGCTCGAGCGGGGCCAACTCAGCGATCCGCCCGCCGGTCCTGTGGGCCAGGCGCCCGACCTGGCGACCTTCCGCGCCGACGCCACGCGCCGTACATATGCCATCGGCGGCAACACCTGGACGCTGACCGACGCCCGCAGCCCCAACCGCGTCACGCTGCGCCGCAATCGTACGGTCATCGCCAGCGATCTGCGGGGCAATCGACTGGTTGGGTTGGGTCGCCTGGGCGTGCTGGTGATGGCGACCGGCGACGCGGCCAAAGGGGTCGGCGACCTGATCCGGTTCGACATCGAGGGGCGCGAAGTTTGGCGCTCCGCCCCGGCACCCAAGCCCACCGCGGGGGCGTTCGATCGCCAGCGACAGGCTGCTTGGGTCGGGATCGAGAGCGGGGGCATCGATCGGTGGCGGCTGGCCGACGGCACGCGCATTCGAGCCATCCCATCGGGCCGCAGCGAGCCCATCAAGTGCGTGTCGCGCCAAGGCGATCGCATGCTGATCGCCGACACCCACCGCGGGCTCTGGCTGTGGATCGGGCGCCGCGTGGTGCTGCATCACCGCTTCGACACCGACATCGCGTCCGTGCACGTCAAGCCCGAGATCGGCGCCTACCTGCGGTCGGCATCGGGGGTGTTTCACTGGCGCTTGCCCGATGGCGAACCGCCGAGCCTTGAGTGGGCCGCGGGCGTCATCGACTGCAGCCCGCGCCGCAATCCGCAACCCGACGACAGCCTGGGCCTCGACGGGGTGCGCTACGTCATGCGCGCCGATGGGCATTGGCGCTCGGAGCTCGGCGCGCAAGTGATCCAGGGTCGGGTGCCCGGCAGAGACGATCGATGATCGCCCGCGACGCGAGCGCCGATTCAGCGCCGATACGACCGCAGATGGACCGTCCGATCCCAAGCCCAAGGGCTGGCGGGGGCTGCTGGGCAGGGCGGTGAGGCCCGATCGAACGCGCGAGGGTGCAGCACTTCGCCTGGCAGCGCATCGGCCACCGACCCAGGCCACGCAGCGATCGAGTTGACGGGCGCAGGGCTCTGTGCGCGGTCAACCGCGTTCGCCCGAGCGCGAACCATGTTATGAGGACCAAGTGGAACCAAGCACCACTGCGATCAGACCAGCAGCGCCTTCGTCTTCACGATTGATGGGCGATGACGACCCAACTGCGTACCTGCGACGGGTCTACACCCAAGGCGCCGACGCGGGCCATCCGTCTGTCGGCCAAGTCATCGCGATGACCGCGCCCCTGACAGCGCGGCGTCAACCCGCACCGGGCCCTGCGAGCCAAAACGGCCAGACCCCAGAGATGCCATGAGCGAAGGAACGCGGCGCTGCCCGGGCCATGGCTGCACGTGGACCACGTCTGACTGGACGCGATGCCCGACGCACGATCGATGCGCCGTGCCGGTCGCGACCCTCAAGCCGCTCAAGCGGGCCCCGCATCTGGGGTGGCTGCTCGACGGCCGGTATGTGTTGCTCGAGCTCAAGGGCATGGGCGGGTTCGCGGCGGTCTATCTCGCTTGCGACATCAAGATGCACGACCAACAGGTGGCGGTGAAGCTGCTGTTGCAGGCCGAGGCCGACGATCAGGCGCGCTTCGATCGCGAGATGAAGATTCTGGCCGGGCTGACGCATCCCCGGCTCTTGGCCATCTCCGATCGGGGCGAAGTGCAGATCGGACCCACCCACTGCGTCTTCATGGTGGGCGAGTATCTGCCGCATGGTTCGCTGGCCGACCGCCTGCAAAGCGGCCCGTTGTCGTTGGTCGACGCCGTACGCGTCGTCGAACAGACCGCCGAGGGGCTCGCGTGCGCCCACGAGGCCGGCATCATCCATCGCGACCTCAAGCCCGCCAACCTGATGCTGACCGCGGCACCCGCCGAGCCCATCGGCATCAAGATCATCGACTTTGGCATCGCGAAGATCAGCGACTCGACCAAGACCCGGGGCCCGCCGATCGGCACCATTCAATACATGTCGCCCGAGCAAATCACGGGGGAAGCCCTGACGCCGGCCAGCGACGTGTATGCGCTGGGCATCGTGCTCTATGAGATGCTCGTCGGCCGGCGACCGTTCAATGGGGTGCCTCACTTCGTCGAGGGTCAGCACAAGCACAGCCAGCCACCCCATCTGCCCGGATACGACAGCGATCACCGGCTAGGGCGAGTCGACGCGGTCATCCAACGCGCCCTCGCCAAAGCTCCGCGCGATCGATACGCCACGACGCTGCAGTTGAGCGCCGCGTTGACGCGGGCCGCGGCCGACGCCGCGCCGTTGCCTCGCACGCTGACGCAGCCGTTGGGCGGTCCCCCGTCTCCGGGTCGCGCCCCCGCGGTCGCCGAAGCAGCCCCTGCGTCGGCCGAAGGCCAGCAGAGCGTCTCGAGCGCGGTGATTCCGGCGGCGGTCGCAGAGGTTGCCCCCGCCCAAGGGTCGCGTTGGGGACGAGTCGCCGCGCTGATCGGGTTGCTGACTGCATTGGGGGGCGTCGCATGGTTTGCGTCCCGGGATGAGTCCGGTGGCGCTGCGCTCGTCGATGCGGGGATGTCGGCACGCAAGGGCGCTGTGCCGTCCGCGCCCCTGGACTCGGGCACACTCAGCGCACCGCTCGATCAAGCGGTTCGAGAGGCACAGCAGGACGCGCAGCCAGACGCGCGACCGCGTGACGCCGGGCAGCCCGACGCCCGCATGCCGAAGCCCTGTGATGCCGCTGATCTTGAGCGATCTCGGGTTCGCCTGCGTGCGAACGGCTGCCAGCGCTATGCTTTGAAGTGCACCGTCTCGGGCGGCATCGGGCCGCTGCTGCGTCGATGCAGCGCGGCGCGCGAGCGGCGCAAATGTCAGAGCCTGAAGAAGACGGTCGCCAAGACCCCCCACGGGCCAGCGTGCCGCACGTTGATCAAGAGCGCCGCGGGAAGGCGGTGCAAGTTGATGGCGGTGCCTGCACGGTGTGGGTTCTGTGGTGACGCGGTGCGCAATGGCGATGAAGACTGTGACGGGAGCAAGGGATGCACCAAGGGCTGTTCGCACGACTACTGATGGGTGGGCTCTGGGTCGGCGCTGCCTCTGCTCAACCCAGTTGCCCAGCCGTCGTCTCTCAGCTGAAGGCGGCTGAGGAGGCCGCCCGGCCGGCATTGCTCAACGCGGGCGTGGCCGCTTGCTGCGCTCAGGCTCAGGGGCCGAGTGGGCCGTTCTTCTGTGGGCTGGTTCAGCACGACCTGGGTCGATTCGAGCAGGCGGTGGGCCAGTATCAACTCTATCTGTCTAGGCCAGACAGCCGCCGCGGTGCTCAAGGCCGACGGACGGATGCAGGGTCTTGGCTGGCGCACGCGAGCCAGCGCAAGTTTCGCGACGGCACCGCGCCGCCCGTCATCAAGGCGATCGCGCCGCCCTCCAAGGCGCCCGTCCCGCCGCCGCCGGTGCCATCCGAGTTTGCGTTGACCGTGCGCTGCACCCCCGCTGATGCCCAGATTGAGGTCGACTCGAAGCCGCATGGCATGTGCTCGACCGGGTCCATCACCCTCCCGCCGGGCGCGCACGACGTGCAGGTGAAGGCGCCCGGGTTTGTGAGCGGGGCGCGGTCGATCCAACTCAAGAAGAGCATGACGATCACGATGGCGCTCGAGGCTTTGCCGACACCCGAGTCGTCGGTGGCGCCATGGATTCTGGGCGGCGTCGGGGTCGCTGCGTTGGGCGTTGGTGGCTGGTTTCATGCGGAGAACCTCAGCAACTTCGACAGCCTGAAGAGCACCCGCGAACGAGGGATCGAAGGTCGAGCGCTGGCCGACACCGTGGACAGCGATCGGCTGACCGCCATCGGCGGCTATGTCGTGGGCAGCGTGCTGCTGACCGCGGCAGTGACCTGGATTTTTTGGCCGGATGGGGCAGAGCAATGAAGGTTGAGTGGGCGCTGGTATTGGGTCTGACGGGCTGCTTGCGGCAGTCCGATGAGGCGAAGCTGCAGTCTGTCGATATGGGCGCCTCGGACACGACCGATTTGCTGGCCGACGCCGACGTTGATCTGCCTCCCGGCGATCTGCGGTGCGAGTTCGCCGTGAACCCACGCCAGACCAAGGTCGTGTTTGCGCCAGGTGGAGAGGCGCCCGACCTGCCAAGCGGAGGGGCGCCATTGCTCATCTGGAGCCCGGAGCGTACGACCTTCATGGCCCTCGCGGTCGACCAGCGGTCGCCCAAACCCAGTCCGAAATGGATCGAACTGGGTTTGGGCGACCGCACGCTGATCAACAACGTGGTCGGTGTGGTCTCGCCGATGTGCTTGAGCGACCCCTGTGCGATGGGAGATTCGTGCAGGATTCAGGGTGTGGTCCGCGCTGAGTCCACCGATGACTATCTCGTCGTGTTCGGGAAGTACGGCACCAATTCCAGGGCACAGGTTCAGGCCGTGCCGAGCAGCTTGGAGCCCATCGACTGCGACGTGCCTCGGTGCGAAGTCTCGCCGCTTGCAGAGAGCTTCGACGGCGGAAACCCCGAGCGTATTTCAAACCCTCTGCCACACGCGGACGGCAGTCTGTCGATCGCGTGGCAGCCCGAAGGCGATGCCGGGTCTTATCTGGCGCGATGCGCTGGGGATCAGAGGCAGTTTGACACCGGCTCGGGGCGACACCTCGGTTTCACCGAGATCACCCAACGTCAGGCGCTGGCGGCGCATGATCCGCATCTGCTCATTGCCGGATACGACAACTCCGGGGGAGATCTCGTGCAGGTCTTGACGCTGACCGAGACTGAGCCGGTTGCTGTCACGACGGTTGGGCACATTGACGAGCAGTTGGAAGGTTTTGTACCAGACGCCCTGGAGATCAGTTTGGCGCTTGACGACCGACTGTGGGTGCTGGCGGGGCGATGGGACAAGAGCGAGGGCAGGCCCGTTCCAGCGTTCCAGCTGATGCAGTCAGATGCAATCGGCCCAGACAGCGCCCTTGGCGATGACGAATGGCATATTCGAATGGCGAAGACCAACGACATTCACGACGCACAGATGTTGATGACCGGCGACGGACCGGCGCTCGCGTGGTTCGATGCGACCCAAGAGAAGCTCATCTTCAGCTGGTTGGATCTCGATGGCAAACTGCGAGGTATTGGCCCGGAGTTTCGCGTCGACGCGGAGTGCTTGCCCGAACGGGTTGAGATGGCGTGGAACGGTCTTTCGGGCATCGACGCACGGTTTGGCATGCTCTGGGGCTGCGGCAGCGCCGCGCTTTGGTACCAAGAGGTGCGCTGCTACGCCGACTGACGGCGCAGCGCGGACCGCGCATCCAAGCGCCTGTACACGCGCTTGGATGCGGCGATCCTGATCGCTGGGGTGTTGCTGAGAGGCAGGCTCACGCGAGAGACGCTGGGAATGCCACCGACAGTGATAGATGATGGGACCGGCGACCGTCCGCACAATCCCGCGTGATTCAGCGGTCCCAATCTCACCGCTCTCCTCTCTTCCTCGCAATTCAGGCACTGTGTCCCTCT
>JBNMOZ010000101.1:0-12457 GCA_051276005.1 Bradymonadia bacterium
CTGTCACAACCCGACCGGTGAGGATCGGCTCGAAGACCTTGAGCCACTCAAACGCAAAGTCGACCGACACCGCGGCCTGACCTTGCAGGATCTTTGCGAGGCTATCGGCTTGGCGTCTGACTTCGGGTCCTTCGGGCATGGCGACTCGATACCACATCTTGCGCGGATCAGTGCGCGCGGGTCGTGGACCGTCGATCCAGGTACTTCGGGTTGTCGCGTTGACCCGCATGCTGCTGCTGGCTACCCTCTGCCGATGCGTCAGTTTGCCCGCGATTTAGACCCCCGAACCGTCCTCAATGCCGACGTCTGCGTCATCGGCGCCGGCGCCGCAGGTATCACGATCGCCAAGACCCTGGCCGAGAAGGGCCGCTCGGTGTTGCTGCTCGAGGGCGGCGGCTTCGAGCGCGAAGACGCGTCGCAGCGCCTGTACGACGGCACCTACGACGGCACGCTCGTCAAGCAGAAGTGGCCCGAATACCTGGGGTGGAGCCGACTGCGCTTCTTCGGCGGCGCCACCAACCACTGGGCCGGCTGGACCCGCCCGCTCGACGCCATCGACTTCGAGACCCGCGACTGGATCGCCGAGAGCGGCTGGCCGATCGACGCCGCGGTGATGCGCCCCTGGTACATCGAGGCGTCGCGGTGGATCGAGATCTCACGCTTCGCGTCGTTGGGTGGGCCTTCGTTGACGACGCCTGGGCTGCTGCCGGCCGCCGCCCCCTTTCGTGACGCGCTGTATTACTTCAGCCCGCCGACGCGCTTCGGCACCAAATACCGCGCCGCGCTGGTCGACTCGCCCAAGGTGCAGGTGGTGTTGGGCGCCAACGTGCTCGGGCTGGTGACGAATACCTCGGGCGCGGTGGACCATGTGCGGGTCAAGCCCTTCGGCCGACCCGAGATCAAGGCCCGCGCGAAACGCTATGTGTTGGCCTGCGGCGGCATCGAGAACCCGCGCATCCTCATGCACTCGGGCAACGTCGAGCAGGGCGGGTTGGGCAACAGCACCGACAAGGTCGGCCGCTACTTCATGGATCATCCGCACCTGACGGCCGGCACGGCGGTCATGGGCAAGGGCTTGAAGGCGTTGAGCAAGTATCGCAAGCGGCGGGTGCCGGGCTGCTCGCACGCGGTGCGCCCCGTCTTCACGCTCACCGACGCGGCCATGCGCGCCGAACGCTTGCCCAACGTGAGCTTGAGCGTGCGCAGCCGCAAGCAGCGCCCGAAGGCCAGCGTCGATATGCGGCAACTGCAGGCCTTGACGACGCCGAGAAAGCGGGGGCGAGATGTCTACCTCTTCGCCCGCTTCGAGCAGCGGCCCAACCCCGCCAGTCGCGTCACGCTGACCGATGACACCGACGCGCTCGGCATGCGTCGCGCGCACCTGAGCTGGCGCCTGACCGACGCCGATCGCGATGGGATGCACCGCACCATGCGGCTGTTTGGTCGCACGTTGGGGCAGCACGGGTTGGGCCGCCTCAACACCCGCATTTTGAGCGATAAGCTGCCCGGCGGCGCCGGTGGCTGCCATCATATGGGCACGACGCGCATGTCGGCCCGACCGGCCGACGGGGTGGTCGACGCCGATTGCCGGGTGCATGCCTGCCCCAACCTGTTCATCGGTGGCAGCTCGGTCTTCCCGACCGGCGGCTACGCGAACCCGACCTTCACCCTTGTTGCGCTGGCGCTGCGCCTCGCCGCCCAGCTGCACACGGAGCTGGCGTGATCGACCGACGCGAGTGGTTGCTGGTGGTGGGTGGTGGGCTGCTGGCCGCGTGCGCAGCGCCCTCGACAGATGCGCCGCCGAAGGCGCAGCCCGTTGATTCCAAGGAGAGCCCCAAGAGCGTCTCGACGGTGCCGGCGCCGCGGGCGTGCCGATTGAAGCTGACCGCGGCCGGACGCAAGCTCGGGCGCCTCTATCATGGCCGAACGCCGGGCGAGGCGAGCGAAGACGCGCTCAGAGCGGCGCTGCCCCAGGGGATCGCCGCGTTGATGATCCGCATCTCGGCCGACTACGCGGGCGACGACGTGGTGGTGTTGAGCGGCTGGATTTTGGCGCGCACCGAGGCGCGCCTGCTGGCGCTCGCCGATCTTGAGGGCGGCTGCGCGACGCTCTGACGTCGGGCCGCCTTGAGTGTAGTCGCCTTCGCCCCGATCCGGTAAACGTTGAGCATGAAACGTGTCTTGATGATCACCGGTTGCTGGCCGCCCACTACGCGTGTTGGCGCGCGCCGGGTTGTTCGATTGGCGCGGCGTCTGCCCGCGCTCGGATGGACCCCGGTGGTGCTGACCATCGACGAATCCGAGGCCTACGCCGCGCCCCGGGGCACCGACCACAGCCTGGTCGCGCCCGCGGTTGAGGTGCATCGGGTCTCGGCCACTTATCCGAGCATCCGGCTTGAGCGGCGGCTGCTTTCGCTGATGGGTCGCTGGCCCAAGGCCGCCAAGATCGCGACGGTGCTGCTGCGCGATTGGCGCCCCCCGGATCAGTTCGTCGAATGGACGCTCGCCGCGGTGAGAAAGGCGAAGAGCCTCGGGCACTTCGACGCGGTCTGGGTCACGGGTGCGCCCTTCGGCATGTTCGTGCCGGGAGCCGTCGTCGCCCGCGCGCTCGGCAAGCCGGTCGTGTTCGACTACCGCGATCCGTGGACGCCCGATCTGCCCGAGCGGACGCACCCATTGGGCATCCCGAACCGCGCTCGGGTTGCGCTTGAGCGGCTGCTGCTGAGGCAGGCCGACGCGGTCGTCTACGTCAATCAAGACATGTACGACCGCTACGAGGCCACCTTTGGGCGCGAACACGGGGGCCGGCGGCGCGACGTCCCTTGGGCGGTGATCCCCAACGGCTTCGACCCCGAAGATGCGCCCACCGGCGCCCCCATCACCGACCCGCGACCGGTCTTGTTGTACGCGGGGGTCTGTTACGGATCGCGCAGCATGCTGCCGATCCTCGAGGCGCTGGCGGAGGGCTTCGGGCCCGGCGATGACGGCCTGTTGCTGCGCATCTTTGGCACCCTCGATCCGGCGGCTGAGGCGTACCTCAAGGCCAACCCATTGCCGGGCCGCGTCGAGGTGAACGGGCGCATCCCCAGCGATGAGGTGGTCCGTCACATGCGCGGCGCCGAGGCGTTGCTCTTGCTCATCGGCGACACCCACCGCACCGCTTTGAGCGCCAAGGTCTTCGACTACTTGCTGGCGGCGCGACCGATGCTCGGCACCGGCCCGCAAGGCTCGACGGCGGGCGAGCTCATCAACACCTGCGGCGTCGGTCAGTGGATCGATGGCGGCGTTGAGGGGCGCCCGGCGTTGATCGCGGCGTTGCGGCAGGTCGAGGCACGTGCGTTGGCGTTTGAGCCCATCGCGGACGAGATCCGCCGCTATTCGGCCGACGGGATGGCCAGCGCGACAGTACGAATGCTGATCGCGGTGGACAGACGGGAGTAGAGCGCGCGTAGATCCTTCCGTTGGGCCGCTCGTGTCGAGGGCCAACCCCCCCGGAGGATTCATGCAACGTTTCGCGTTTCTCGCCTGCCTGCTCGTCGGCGGCGTCGCTCACGCACAGCTCACCGGCACCGTCGTTGTGACCGCCAACGTCTCGGGCGTCACCTGCTCCATCGCGAGCCAATCCAAGACGACCAAGAGCGGCCCCATCCAGTTCACGGTGCCGGCCGGCCAGCATCGGCTGCAATGCATCAAGGCGGGCTATCGGGCGTTCGCGAAGACCCTGACCGTGACTGGCGGACAGACTTTGGCGGTCAACGCCGTCGTCCAGGCGAAACCCCAGCTCGATGATCTGCTGGACGGTCTAGGTGGCGGGGCGCCCGCTGCCGCTGCCGAAGCGGCCCCGATGGGGCCGACGACGGGCCGCAAGACGGGCGGGCCCCGTCGCCCGATGAGGCGCTCCCGGTCGCGCGGGGACGCGCCGATGGCCAAGCGCAGCATCAGGCGCCGCCCGTCGCCGCGTCCATCACCGCGCCCCGTAATGATCGCTGCCGACCGCAGAACGCCCCCCGAAGCCAGCCGCGAGGCATACGACAAGACGGGCGAAAATCCCTACAAGAGCGCCCTCCGTGAGCCCCTCTCGACCTTCAGCATCGACGTCGACTCGGCCAGCTACGCCAACGTGCGGCGCTTCATCAACAGCAACAAGATGCCGCCCAAAGACGCCGTGCGCATCGAGGAGCTGATCAACTACTTCAACTACGACTACCCCGACGCCAAAGGCCCGCACCCGTTCTCGGTCAACACCGAGATCAGCACCGCGCCGTGGAACCCCGCCCATCGCCTGGTGCACATCGGTCTGCAGGGCAAGAAGCTCGACGTCGCCGAGTTGCCGGCGAGCAACCTGGTGTTCCTGCTCGACGTGTCGGGTTCGATGAACAACGCCAACAAGCTGCCCTTGCTCAAGCAGGCTTTCAGCTTGCTGGTCAATAACTTGCGGCCTAAGGATCGCGTCGCCATCGTCGTCTATGCGGGCGCCGCAGGCCTCGTCCTCGACAGCACGCCGGGCAGCGAAAAGGGCAAGATCCTCGCGGCGCTCAACGGCCTGCGTGCCGGCGGCAGCACCGCGGGCGGCGCGGGTATCAAGCTGGCGTACGACATCGCCAAGAAGCACTTCAAGAAGGGCGGCAACAACCGCGTGATCCTCGCCACGGACGGCGACTTCAACGTGGGCACCAGCAGCGACGGCGCGCTGACGCGGCTCATCGAAGAGAAGCGCAAGTCGGGCGTCTACTTGACGATCCTCGGCTTCGGGCGCGGCAACTATCAGGACGCCAAGATGGAGAAGCTCAGCAACGCCGGCAACGGCAACGCGGCCTACATCGACAGCATCCTCGAAGCCCAGAAGGTGCTCGTCACCGAGATGGGCGGCACGCTCTCGACCATCGCCAAGGACGTCAAGATTCAGGTCGAGTTCAACCCGGCCAAGGTCAAAGCGTACCGGCTCATCGGCTACGTCAACCGCAAGCTGGCCGCGCGCGACTTCAACGACGACAAGAAGGACGCGGGCGAGTTGGGCGCCGGCCACACCGTCACCGCGCTCTACGAGATCATCCCCGCCGGCTCCACTGAGGTCGTGGCGGGCATCGACGCGCTCAAGTACCAAAAGACGGCCGTGGCCAACGACTCGCCGGAGTTGCTGACCGTCAAGCTGCGCTACAAGCAGCCCGATGGCGACACGAGCAAACTCATCGAGAGGCCGATCAAAGACAGCGACGTCGCCTTGGGTGAGACGAGCGACGCGTTTCGATTCTCTAGCGCCATCGCAGAGTTCGGCATGCTGTTGCGCGGCTCGGAGTTCAAGAAGGACGCCAGCTTCGACGCAGTCATCGCCCGCGCCAAGGCCGCTATGGGCAAAGACGCGCACGGCTACCGCTTCGACTTCATCGGCCTCGCCAAGAAGGCCCGTTTGCTGAGCAGCGCCAAGGCCGCCAACAAGAAGGCCCTGCAAAAGACCCCCAAGAAGATGCCCCTCAAGATGGCGCGCTGACCCAAGATCGCGCTGACCCACGATCGCGCTGACCCACGATCGCGCTGACCCACGATCGCGCTGACCCACGATCGCGCTGACCCACAATCACGGGCATCGCGTCCCCCCTCACCTCCACACCGGGAGCATGTAAATGCAGCGAATTCTCTGCGTCTTGAGCCTGTTGATCGCCGCCGGCTGCGCCTGGGCCGCGGGGCCCGATACCGACGGCGACGGCATCGCGAACGCGGTCGACAAGTGCCCGAATGATCCTGAAGATCGCGATGGTTTCCAAGACGCAGACGGCTGCCCGGACCTCGACAACGACGCGGACCGCATCCTCGACGTCGATGACAAATGTCCCAACCAGCCTGAGACCTACAACGGCAAGGACGACACCGACGGGTGCCCCGATGGCGTCGGGGTCAAGATCAGCGCGCGCAAGTCGGTCACGGACCGCGCCGGGGGCTCTGCCGTTGCCCCCGGCGTCGCGCACCGTGCGCCAGAATCGAGTGCGCCAGCATCGGCGGCATCGGCGCGCACCCGTCGGCATGCGCCGCGCGCGAGGCCCATGAGCGTCGCGAGCGGCGCCACTCCGGTCGCCGGCGCCCGCAGAGCCCCCGCCCGCAGAGCGCCCGCCCGCAGAGCCCCCACCCCGGCCGCCATTCGCGCCGGCGGCAAGGCACCCCTGCAAATCGCGGCGCCGTCAGCGGGCCGCCTGACCGCTGGCGAGTGGCGTGATGTGGATCACTGGCAGTTCTGGTCAGACCTGCGCCGTCGGCAAAGCGCGCTGACCCCCGATCGCGCCCTGGCGCAGTTCGATCTGGTCGCCGATCACCTCGTCACGGTCAGCCTGCGTATCAACGCGCGCCGCGCGGCGGTCGACGTGCCGGTGCGACTGTACGACGGCAGTCAGCGCCTCATCGCCGAGGGACGGACCAACGCCTTCGGTCAGGCCCACCTGGTCTTTGGCTCTGCGAAGGCGCCGCTCAGCCTCGACGTCGTGGGCAAGCGCCACGCCGTCCAGCCCGGGGCGCAGCTCGAGCTCACCGTGGATGCGCCTGAGCCGGCGCCGATCCTCGACGTGATGCTGGTCGTCGACGTGACCGGCAGCATGTGTGACGAGCTGTCGTGGCTGCAGCGCGAGATGACCGACGTGCTCGAGCGCGCCCTCGAAGCGACGCCCAACCTGGCCCTGCGCACCTCGGCCAACGCCTATCGCGATCATGGCGATCAGTTTCTGGTCAAGCCGGCGCCCTTCCGCAAGACGCCGGGCGCGGCCATCGCCGACCTCAACGCCGTGGCCTGCGGTGGCGGCGGCGATACGCCCGAAGCCGTCGACGACGCGCTGGTCGACGCCCTCGAAGAGCACGACTGGAGCCCCAGCGCGACGGGGCGATTGCTGTTCTTGGTGCTCGACGCGCCGCCGCATCAGACGGGCGCTGTCAAAGCCCGGCTCAAGCGCAGCATCGCGGCCGCCCAGAAGAAGGGCGTGCGCATCATCGCCGTCGCGGGCAGCGGCATCGACAAGACGGCCGAGTTCTTCTTGCGCGGCGCCTCGGCGCTGACGGGCGGCACCTATGTGTTCCTCACCAACCACAGCGGCATCGGCAACAGCCACATCAAGCCCACGGTCGGCCCGCACGCCATCGAAGCGCTCAACGACCTGATGGTGCGCTTGATCCGCGAAGCGGCCGGCGTGAAGACCGACGCCGAGCACGCCGCCGGGCAGTAGCGCCCATCGCCCGACTTCGCGATGATGCGATCGCACCCCGCGGAGAGTCCCATGAAGTTCTTTTGTCCATGCGGCCACCTCATCCGAGACCAGACCGACGACCTGCCCCACAAGGCTCGGCTTCGATCGGATGCGGATGCCGGGGAGTACTGGGATCGACTGGATGCGGAGGTGCTCAAGGCGCTCCACCAACAGATGCAGGTTGTTGGCCTTATGCTCCCAAGCGTCGAGCGCTGGATGTACGAGTGACGAGAATGTGGCCGGCTCTTCATGCCGTCTTTGACAGAGCGAGGCGCGTACCGCAGCTATCTGCCAGAAGATGTTGAGCGGGGCGTTCTCAGCTCAACCGCGAGCCGACGGACCGGGCAGTGACCCATCGATCATCAGTTGCAAAGCGCGCGTGAGGACGCAAGCGGCGCGGGACTTCAACGACGACAAGAAGGACGCGGGCGAGTTGGGCGCCCGCAAAGTGGATCACACGCGGCGCCGTCGCTGCCTCGGCTGCGCTGCACGCCCTCGCTTGACGCTGGGCAGTCCTGCTGACGGGACGGCACCCAGCGTATCGCGCCGATCGACGAGGCTTTGAGAATCCAAGCCTTCAACGTCAGGGCGAACAAAGCCCGTCTACACAGCTCAGGCCTGCCGCGCATGCAGGCGTCTGACCATTGCAGCACGGTAGGCCTTCGTCATAACAGCAGCCCGATCCGATGAGACAGCTTGACGGGCAGGCGTTGGTGTCGACGACGGCATCGCAGCCGTCGACCTGACCGCAGATCTGTTCGGTGGGTCCGTTTCCGCCACCACACAGCTTCACGCCCTCCGGCAAGCCCGCACATTCGTTTGAAAGATCACAGCCGTTGCAGGTCCCGGTGGCGGCATCACATTGGCCCGGCTCGCAGACTGCGGCCGCCCCATTGCTCTCGACCTGGCAGCCATCGGTGGTCGTCGTGCATCTGCGCTGAGTGTCTGCGTCGCAGAAGTATCCGGAGCCCAGACCCGCGTCGGAGCACGGGTTGGAGCCGCAGACAATCGGGCCGCAGGTGCCCGAATCGCCGCCCCGCCCGCGGTTGCAGTCCAGACCGTCCGCGCACTGGTCCCATGATGCGCCTGGACAACAGGCCTCACCGTCGCCACCGCAGGTTGAGCACATCCCGTCGAAGCATTCGAGCCCATCGGCACACCATCTGTTACCGCAGCACATCTCGGCGTCGCCGCCACAGCAGGCGCCGGCCTCGCAGCGTCCCGGGCAGGGCTCGGGCGGGCAGCTGATGCAGGACAGGGTCAGCACTACGGCGCTGTCCGGCTCCCCCCCGCGGTAGGTCTCGGTGCCGGTCATCTCGAGGGCGATAGTCGGGGCGTCGAGAGTGGCGCCGCCCGCCTCCCAGGTGATCGTCCCGCCAGTCCAATTTTCCGAGCAGGCGAGCGGCAGCTCGAGCGTCGCGGTGTCGCCCTCATCAGTCCAAGTCTGCAGGCAAGGCGTGCGTCCCTGTGGTTCGTACAGCCCGCTCACAGTCATCGTGAGCCGACCCGGCTCCTCCTGGGCGACCGAGAGATCCACACCGACGAGGCTGTTGAAGGAGCCCGGCGTCCTTCGGATTGAGCCCTCGCAGTCGCCCCAAGGCGCGATCCAGGGCGATGTGGGTATCGGCGGTGCGGCGTCGGGCCCCATATCGGCCGGCGCAGACAGGTCCGCATCGCTGACGTCTGCGGCGTCGGACACACTGGCGTCCACCACGTCGCTCGCGTCAGCCTGGATTTGCGATGTGCCCTCGCCTGGAGAATCGCAGCCGAAGAGCGCTGCGCCCACCAGGAGGGACGCGCCGATGTATCTACTGGTCAACATGAAGCGTCACCCCTATGGAAATGTAACCATAGGCCGGCAAACGAGAAGAACATTCAAGCTTGTCGTTCCTCCGGCGAGCATCGGCACGTCGCGCGGCCTGCACCGTGCCCACCTCGACGGGTGTGAAGTGGGCTCGATACACCCGCGAGACGGCGAGCCGCGATAACCGGAGGACTGGCACCCAGATGAACAGAGCAGGCGGGATTACGAGCTGAAGAATCCCAAGCCACATTGCAATTGCGTCCATGGGGCCCTGCGCACAGCCAGCATGACCGTCACGCCTGAGCCTGAGCTCGTCGCCAGATGTTGCGCGCCGTCGTCGGTTGCCAGTCGCAGCCGCGCTTCGTAGGTACGCCATCGGCTGTCATCTGAGCGGCGATCGCTCGCCACGTCATGCCATCGCCACCCAGCTCGATGATGCGCCGCACGCCTTCGACTTCATGGTGGATCGCCTTGATGACACGGCGGGCGTGCTGGTCAGTCTGATGCGCATCGCGATGCCAGCCGAACGCGGGCGCCCCGAGTTGGGCACCTTGTCGCTTCGCTTCGCGTCGCCGAGCGCCGTACGGGTCCGCTCGCCGATCTGCGCGCGCTCGAACTCCGCGAAGACGCTCATCATGCCCAAGACCATTCGGCCCATCGGCCCGGTGGTGTCGAGCCGCGCGCTCGCCAACCACCTGTCTCGTCGCGGCGCGCGCGGGTGATGTCGTGTCGCGCGCCCAAGCAAGTATGCTGCGTTCGCACCACCATGGAGCCTCGTCATGCGCGTCGTTTCAGCCGCCCTCATGCTCGCTGTCGTGCTCGGCCCGGCGACGGTCTTAGGCTGCGAGGTCATCGAATCCGACCTGTATCGGATCAACCGCGCCGCGATCGTCGAGCAGCCCGCGCCCCCCGTCATTATGGCCGTCACCGCCCAGGCCAGCTTGTCGCCTGCCGTCGCGGGTGGCTGCTCCGATGACGGCTGCCCCGACGGCAGCGCGCTCACGTTCAACATCACCCTCGCGCCCGAAGACGCCGGCCGCTTCGGCTACCAGATCGAGTTCATCGATCCACCCCGGCATGTGCCGTTCATCAGCGGCGTGTTGGCCCCGCTCGATCCGGCCGATCCATACGCGGTGTCGGTGCTCTGGGGCTCCAACGCACAATTTCAGGCCACCGTGTTTCAGGCGCGGCTGCGCACCGTCAACCTCAAGGGCGAGTTCGGGACGTGGTCGGCGCCGATCGCCGTCAAGCCTGCGCCGCTCGACGGCCAGCCGGCGGGCTTTGGGCTGGGCAGCCTGAGCCTGCTGATATTGCTGGGCCTGGGTCGCATGCGGCGCCGCGCCTGAGCCAATCGCGGGCGCGCTTCGACAAGACCCCGGCCCGTCGTGCATCATCCGACCCGAACGACAGGATTACCGGGGGATGTGTGATGCGCAGGGTGTTGGTTGCCGGGGTCTTGGCCGCGCTGTCTGGGCTGGTTCTGGGCTGCAATCGCAGCGATCTGCTCGACGAGACGCAATGCGCCGAAGACGGCCGCTATGTCGTGGTGCAGAACAACGCCTTCTGCGTGTATCCCGACGAGGACACGCTCTTTCCCTGCCCAGATGCGCTGCCGTTCTCCGTCTCGTTCGCGGGCGCGGGCTTCTGCGCCATCGAAGAGGCGCCCGCCCAAGCGTTGCTTGGCGCGGCGCTGGCGGTGGCCCTCGACATCGACGCGGGCGCCCCCGACGCCGCCGGCCTTCTTGATGGCGGCGTCGCCCCCGATGGGTCGGTCGACGCGGCCGAATCTGTCGACGCAGCCGAATCTGTCGACGCAGCCGAGCAGCTATGAGGCGTCTACTCTGGCTGACGCTGGTGGTGGCGTGGGCCTGCGACGATGGCGACGCGATGGTCGATCCACCGGGCGCCGATGCGATGGTCGACGCGACGCTCGACGCGACGCTGCCCGACGCCGAGGTGCTGCCCGAGTGCGCCACGCACGCCATCTACGCGCCCGCCGAGGGCGTCGAAGGCGTCTTCCCTGACGACGCTTGGACGGTCGCCGACGCCGATCGCAGCACCGGCTTGCGGGTCGACATCAACGCTGAGAACGCCCCCTGGGTTGCCGACATCCCCGCCGGGTATCAGCCGGTCTTCGCGGCGCTCAACGACCTGGACGGGTGGGGCACCAACGCCGAGATCTTCCTGCGCTTCGACGCGGCGCTGACGCCCTTCGAGGGCATGCACAGCAGCGTCAAGCTGCTTGATCTGTCTGCAGATTCACCCGCCGAGTTGCGCTACACCGCGCAGTGGTACGACGAAGGCACGCGGCTGGGCATCACGCCTATCTTGCCGCTCGTGTCGGGCGCGCCACACGCCGTGATCGTCACCGATGACGTGCCCGTTGAGGCCGAAGGCTGTGTGCAGTCGAGCGCCGGCTTGCGGGCTCTGCTCGACGGCACCGAGGCGAGCCCGCGCTTGCAGCCGCTCATCGCCCGCTATGCCGATCTGGTCGCCGCGGTGGACGCTGATTCGAGCACCTGGGTGCACGCCGCGCTCTTCACGACGCAGAGCGTGTTCGAGAGCTCACGGGCCATCGCCGACGACATCGCCGGGCGCACGTATCGCTGGGACGACGACGAGGTGTGCTCGCAGCGGGTCGGTCGCCAGGTGTGCACGCGCTCGTTCTTGGCCGGCGATTACCGCGTCGACGGGGTCATCCAGCCGCCGCCGACCCGGACCGTCTATCGCATCCCGGTGCTCATCGTGATCCCCGACGGCGACGGTCCGTTTCCGGTGATGTTCTGCGGGCATGGACTGAGCGGCAGCAAGGGCTTCTGTCGGAACGTGTCGGGCTACTCGACCGATCCGGTGGTCATCGTCGGCATCGACGCGCCGCATCATGGCGAGCACCCCGCCGGCGCGCCCGACAACGCCGCCCAGTTGCTGCAAGACTTCTTCGCCGCCGACATCTTGCAGCAGCGCATCGACGCGCCGCGGCTGCGCGACAACTTCCGCACCGCCACGTTCGATCGGCTGCAGCTGCTGAAGCTGGTGCGCGACGAGCCTGATCTGGACAGTAACGGCACGATCGACGCCGACACCACGCGCATGGGCTACTTCGGCATCAGCCTGGGCGGCATCATGGCCTCGGAGTTCTTGGCGTTGGCTGACGGCATCACCGCGGCGAACCTCAACGTCTCGGGCGCACGGCTGACGCAGGTCATCCGCGACGCATCGAGCTTCGCGCCGCTGGTGCAGGTGCTCTCGCCGCGCAACCAGACCGACGGCGGCGTCTCACGCGTCTTCGCCGCCGTGCAGACCGTGCTCGAGGCGGGCGAGCCCAACAACTGGGCGCGCCACGTCACGGCCGATCGCTTCGTGGGCGAGCCGCCGCATGTGCTGCTGACGATGGCGATAGACGACGCCGTCGTGCCCAACAGCGCGACCC
>JBNMOZ010000102.1:0-12328 GCA_051276005.1 Bradymonadia bacterium
CCTTCGCGGGTTGCGCCAACGCAGCGCGAGCCTGAACCAACAGCGTCTGGCGACGGGCCTCAGCGTCAAGGCGCGCAGCCACAGCGGCCTCATCGACCGCGCGAGCTTGCGCCTCGACACGCGCCTCTGTGGCCAGCCTCTCGGCCTTCACCAGAGCCCGCTGGGTTCGCTCGGCCTGGGCGGCGGCTTCAACTTCAGCGCGGAGGTCGGCGAGCAGGTCAGACTTCATAATGGGCTCCTGAGCGAGGGCGACGAAGGGGGAACACCGTGCAGGGACGCGCGTTCGTCGGATTCGATCTACGCACCGATCTACGCATGAACTGCGCCTCATGTTCGGCGTGGACGCGTTCTTTACGACAAACTCACATCCTCGCCTCGTAGACACAGCAATCCGCAGACATCGCAGACGCGCCGCGGTTCCAGCGACGGTTGTGGGATGCTCGCGCGCTGCGGTTCAATCCGCGGCGTGCATCGGGTAGTCTGGCCCACGACGCGGCCGATTTTCAGCGGGCGCAGAGGAGTCGATTCGTTGATGTGGTACGCCCTGGTGCACGAGGAGCAGCTCGGTCCGATGCCGGACACCGAGCTCGCTGAGCTGCATATGCAGGGGGTCGTCTCCGATAACACCCTCGTTTGGACGGCAACCATGTCGGACTGGCGGCCCGTCTCAGAGGTCGCCGAAATTCAAGAGTTGATCGCCAACCCCGACTTCCTCGACGAAGAGGAGGGCGAGGGCGCGACGATGATGATGTCGCCTACCGATGGCGACTGGGCCGCCATGCTCGGCATATCGCCGGGCGCATCGCCCGAGCCCGACCGGCCCGCCGTTCAGGCCGAGCGCGCGCCTGTGCTTGCCGCCGCCCCCAAGAGACTCTCGGCCAATCTGCCGCGTGACAATCGCCGTCTCGACCCGGCGCCCGCCGCCGGTACTCTCCTCGGGCCACCCTCCGAGCCGCCGTTGCCGGTCGCAGAGTTCGGCGTCGACGAGCCCGACGCAGGATCGATCATCGACCGCTTCCCGGACGCGCCGCCCGCGCCGATGGTCGAAGATCCTGACAGCTCCATCGCCTTCATGGTGACCGCGCCCGCGCCCACGCCCGCTCAATCCGAGCGCTCGAAGCTGCCGCTCGTCCTCTTGCTGATACTGCTGCTCGGCGGCGGCGGTGTCGCGGCCTGGGTCGTCCTGGGCTCCGGTGATCCCCTGCCCGGCGTCGATCAGGGCCTCGCGGCCACCTCCGGCGCGCCCGCAACCCAGGCGCCGGCGACCGTGGCGGCGTCGACCGCGTCTGTGTCCGACGTCGGCGTTGACGACGCCGACTCTGACGCCATGGTCATCGCGCTGGCCGATCTGGAGCCCGAGTTGTCGCCGACCGATGCCCCCACGAGCGCGGCCCCTGCGAGCGTGGCCCCGGAGTCACAAGCGCCCAAGTCGACCGCCCCCAAGTCCGCCGCGCCCGAGTCCACGCCCAAAAAGGCCGCACCGTCCACCAAGGCACGCACGCCGCGCACCGTCGCCAAGGCGAGCCCCAAGACCGACCGCAAGCGGACGCCGCGCGTGCCTGTCAAGTCACCGACGACCCGGGCCAGCAAGGCGAGTAACAAGGGCCTGCCCGTGCAGCTCAGCCGAGATCACATCACGGGCGTCCTGCGCAAGAGCGGGGCGCGCTTGCGCACCTGCGCAGCGCTCGACGAGAAGGTGAAAGAGGGCACGTTCTCGGTCAACGTCGTGATCAAGCGCTCCGGCGTCGTGCACTCGGCCAAGGTCGTCACCGGTCGGCTGCGCAAGTCACCCGCGGCGAAGTGCATCGAGGGCCAGGTCAAGCGCTTCCGATTCGGGCGCTTCGCGGGCGATCCCATGCGCATCCAGCTGCCCTTCCGCCTGTGAGCGTCACCGTCGCCCGCAGCGGCGCCATCACCGTGGTCACGATCAACCGCCCGGCCGCACGCAACGCGGTTGATCGCGCGACCGCCGCCGAGTTGGCCGACGCCATGCGCGCCTTTGACGCCGACCCCGACAGCGCCGTCGCCATCCTCACCGGCGCGGGCGACGCCTTCTGTGCTGGCGCCGATCTCAAGGCCCTCGCCAACGGGGCGCCCAACCGCCTCGCGCCGGGGGGTGACGCGCCCATGGGCCCCTCGCGCATGCAGCTGAGCAAGCCGGTCATCGCCGCCATCGAGGGCCACGCCGTCGCCGGCGGCCTCGAGCTCGCGTTGTGGTGCGATCTGCGGGTGATGGCCGACGACGCGACCCTGGGCGTCTTCTGCCGGCGTTTCGGTGTGCCCCTGATCGACGGCGGCGCGGTGCGCCTGCCCCGCCTGATCGGCGAGAGTCGCGCGCTTGATCTGATCCTGACTGGCCGGGCGGTATACGCTGAAGAGGCGCTCGCCATTGGGCTCGTCAATCGGGTCGCGCCGGCTGGCCAGGCGATCGATGTCGCGTGCGCGCTGGCGCTCCAGATCGCAAACTTTCCACAGGCCTGCATGCGCGCCGACCGCGCCACGGTCTACGCGCAGCACGGTCGGCCACTCGACGCCGCGCTGGTCGATGAGTTCGCCCGCGGTTTGCTAGTAATGCCCGAGGCTATCGAGGGCGCGACGCGGTTCGCCGCAGGTGAGGGACGCCACGGTGATTGAGCACGCTATCGAAGTTAAAGTGCGCACGGCGTTCGTGCCCCAACGCTCAGATCCAGACGCGGATCGCTACTTCTTCGCCTATCGCATTCGCATCACGAACGCGGGCAAAGAGCCCGCCAAGCTGCTGCGTCGGCATTGGATCATCACCGACGGCACCGGCCACGTCGAAGAGGTCGAGGGCCCCGGCGTGGTGGGCGAGACGCCGCTGCTGATGCCGGGCGAGACCTTCGAGTATACGAGCGCCTGCCCGCTGCCGACCCCGGTGGGCACGATGCACGGCAGCTTTCAGTTTCTCGCCGCCAGCGGGCAGCTCTTCGATGCGCCGATCGCCCCGTTTACGTTGGCCCAGCCGAACATGATCCACTGACCCGCCCATGAACCCGAGGCTATGAACCAGCGCCTGCAGGACGCCATCGCGGTCACGCCCGAAGTGCCCGATCGGTATGCGCGCCGCGGCGTCTTGGGCGTCGGCGGCATCGGCATCGTCGAGCTGGCGTACGATCGCCACCTTGGGCGTGAGATCGCCATCAAGCGACTCAAGCCCACCCTCAGCCGCGAAGACAGCCTCGGCCGCGACGCCACTCGTCGGTTTCTCAAGGAAGCCCGGCTGGGCGCGCTGCTCGAACACCCCAACATCGTGCCGGTCTACGAGCTGGGACGCCGCGCCGATGGCGGGCTGTACTACACGATGAAGCGCATCCGCGGGCGCACCCTGGCCGAGGCATTGGAGGGCGCCGATCTCGCCGAGCGGCTCGCCTTCCTGCCGCACGTCATCGCCGTCTGCAACGCCATGGCCTACGCCCACGAGCACGGCGTGATCCATCGCGATCTCAAGCCCGACAACGTCATGGTCGACGCCCATGGTGAGGCGCTCGTCGTCGACTGGGGGCTGGCCTGCGAACGCGGCGCCGACGACGTGCAAAGTCGCGCGCTGGCGCAAGAGCTCGAAGCGCTGCGCAAGGCCTCGGGCACCCAGACCGTCACCGGCGCACCCATCGGCACGCCCGCGTACATGCCGCCCGAACAGGCGCGGGGCGAGCTGAAGGCTATCGATGAGCGCAGCGACGTCTACACCCTGGGTGCGATCCTCTATGAGCTGCTCACGGGCGAGCCGCCGTTCACCGGACAATCGGCGCTGCACATCCTTCGCCGCGTGCTCGATGCAGAGCCGGTCGAGCAGCCGGACGCCCTCGAGCCCGAGGCCCCACCCGAGCTCGCCGCGGTCGCGCTGCGCGCCCTCGCCAAAGATCCGATCGATCGCTATCCTGACGCCGCCGCGCTGGCCGCGGATCTGGTGGCCTTTCAGACCGGTGCGCGGGTCGCAGCCCATGCGTACGGGCGCGGTGCCCTGGCCTGGCGGTGGCTGAAGACGCATCGGCTCGGCGTCGGGGTGGCGTGTTTGCTGATCGTCGCGGCGGGCTTAACCTGGTGGACCCGCGGGGTCTCCGATGCGCGCAATCAGGTCGAGGCCAGCGCGGTCGAGGCGGCGGCGCATGTTGAGCGCGCCGACGCGATTATTGAAGACGCGCGCCAGGGTCGGGTGCGCCCTGAACGTCGAGATGTTTGGGCGTTTCGCCTGGCCAGCATGCCCTCGGCGGCGGTGGGTCGCCGCTTGATCGAGGCGCTGGGCGATCCGGCGCCCCAGGTGCGCGTGGTGGCGGCCCGTGCTTTAGCGGCACAGGACGGGGCGGGCGATCCGCGCGCGGTTGACGCGCTGCTCGCGCACCTTGAGCGCGAAGAGATCCTCGAGGTGCAGATCGCGATCATCCAGACCCTCGGCGTGCTGGGCGATCGCCGCGCCGAGCCTGCAATTCGCAAGGCCCGCCGCGCGGCCGGTCTAGACAGCCAGCTTTGGCGCGCCACCGTGACGGCGCATCAACTGATGCCCGATACCGCCAATGCCGAATCCCTGGAAGCCCGCGGTCAGTACGCCGCAGCCCTGCAAGCCTATGACGCCGCTGTGCAGGCGAAGCCCACAGTGGCGTCGCTGGCCGGGCGCGCTCGCATGGCCTGGCGCCTGGGACGCCTGACCCCCGCTTTGGCCGACGTCAACGCCGCCGCAGCGCTGGCGCCACCCGACCGGCAGCTTCTCGTATCAAGAGCGCAGTTACACTACGAGCTCGAAGCCTGGGACGACGCTTTGCGCGATCTGAACGCGCTCATCGACGCGGGCGACACGTCGGCCGAGCTGCTGCGTCTACGGGCGTGGACCTACCTCGCGACGGGTGACACGCAGGCCGCCCTCGACGACATTCAGACGGCGACGTTGGCCGCGCCCGACGACGGCGCGACGCACCTCGGTCGCGGTCGCCTGCTGCTGATGCTCGGCTCGCATCGCGCCGCGCAGCTCGCGGTGAGCAAGGCCATCGCGCTGACCGGTGAGACGCCGGCGGCGCTGCGGCTGCGGGCACGGACGCATTGGCGACGGGGTGCCCGCGCGCCGGCCATCGCCGATCTCGAGCGGGTCCTCACCGAGAACCCCAATGACTCGGCGGCGCTCACCCAGCTGGCGACCTATCAACGCCTGAAGGGCGATGCAAATGCGGCCGCGCGACTGCTGACGCAGGCGTTGCGGCGCACGCCTGGCGCCCCGACGCTGCTCCTGGCGCGCGCCACCTTGCATGCGGCGCGCGGCGATCTGCGGGCGGCGCTCGCCGATCTGGATGCTGCGAAGGCGCGGGCGCTGACCGCCGACCTGGTGGGCTTGTATGCGCTGGCCGTCGCGGCAGAGTTTGAGTCGGGGGAGGCTTTGGCAGCGCGGGTCGCCGCCCTGTCCACGAAAGCGGACTCGCCGTGGGTGCGCGATTTGGTGCGGGTCCTGCGTGGCGAGATTGAGCCCGACGCGCTGACCGGACGCACGCGTCATGTTCGAGCGCGGGCGTGTGAGGCGGCGTTGGTTCAGGCGACGCGAGCGCGTCTGCTGGGTGACCGCATCGCGGCCGACGATCTGCTGTCAGCGGCGGTCCGCCTGCCAGATCCGGATGATGTGCCCTGCGCGTTGGTCCGCGCGCTGGATCGGCGATAGGCGCCGCCCCCAGCCTGCTCGGGCCCGACCGCTCAGGCTCGACCGATCAGACCTCGAGGAGGTCTTTCTCCTTGGCCTCGATGATGGCGTCGATCTTGACGATCGCCGCGTCGGTGAGCGTCTGCACCTCTTTGAGCGCGCGCGACAGATCATCTTCAGTGATGCCGTTGGCCTTCTCGGCCTCTTTGAGAGCGGCGTTGGCGTCGCGGCGCCCGGCGCGGGCCGAGATCTTGGCGTTCTCGCCGCTCTGGTGGACCTGCTTGACGAGCTTCTTGCGGCTCTCCTCGGTCAGCGAGGGGATCGAGAGGCGAATCAAGGTGCCGTCGTTGCTGGGGTTGAGGCCCAGATCGGACGCCTGGATGGCCCGCTCGATGTCTTTGAGGACGTTGGCTTCCCAAGGCTTGATCGTGATCAGCCGGGCCTCAGGCACCTGGATCGCCGCCACCTGATTGAGCGGCGTGGGCTGCCCGTAGTAGGAGACCCGGATGTTGTCGAGCAGGTTCGCGTTTGCGCGACCCGATCGCACGCGGCTCAGCTCGCGGCGCAAGCGCTCGGTCGCGCCATCGAACTCTAGCCCCAGCATTTCATAGATTTCGTTCATGCTCTCGCCTCCAGTTGCCGGTTGGGTATTGCGTCGATGATGCGCTGTTCTCGGCGGCGACGCCAGTGAGTTTACGGCGCGTACACAGCGAACTGCCTGATGTCAGGGCGTCTGAAGAGAAAACGAAGACTCGGCGGGCCGATGGATGGCGCGCGCCGTCAATCCTCGCGGGCATGCAGCCAGCGCACGAGCCCGTGCAAGCCGCCAGCAACCACCAAGAACATGATGCCGAAGCAGCCAGCCACGCTGATGATCCACTCATCTTGGTTGGGGCCAAAGAGCGACTCCTGCAGCCCAGAGATCCAGCCAAACAGCCCGCTCTCCTGCCACGTCCACCAGGCCGGCAGCCCGAACATGAGGCCCCACGCAAAGGCCTGAACGGTGCCTGGCGCACTCTCGAGGTTTCGCAGAATTCTGAGCATGAGCATCTCCGCAGCGATGGGCAGAGGAGACCCCGGCATGACCGTCGGTCAACTAAGAAGACGCATCGACCCACGGTAGACAGTGCGGTCAGCGACGGCGACGACTCAACGCCAGCGCGCCCACCAGCAACATCCAGGCGCCACCGCCTGATCCGCCGGGCGCCTGTGCGCAGCCACTCGCGCCGCCGCCCGTCTCATCGCCGCCCGCGCCCGCGTCGGGTCGACCGGCCGGTTCGGGATCCGGCGAAGGCGGGGGCCCAGGACCCGGCTCAAACGGCTCGGGCTCGACCGGCTCGGCAGCATCGACCGTGCCCGGCAGCGGCGCCACCGGCTCATCGCCGACGAATACGCCCGCCGGAACGGCATCGCCGCGGGTGCTCGACTGCGGGTAGATCGCGTCGATCCACAAGGCCGACTCGGCGGTGATGCGCAGCCCGTCAACGAGGCCCTGCCAGGGCCGATCGTCGAAGCCGACGACGTACAAGCCCGCCGCATCAATGGCGAACGTCACGCTCTGGGTGTCGTCGAAGCCCGCGCCCACTTGCCAGCGCAGCGTCACCCGGCCGGGCCCGCTGTCGGGCGCGACGTCGAGCACGATCTGGTCCCAGCGATCGGCGTCGATCGAGGTCCATCGCGGCGACGTGGCGCAGCCGCCAGCGTCGAGCACCATGATGCCGTCGACGTTCTCCGCGCCGGCGCCGCAGTCGCGCCAGCCTTCGATGTCGTCGGGCTCGATGGACGGAAAGATCCACGCGTCGTCGGCGATCACGTCGACGCTGATCTCGCCCGCCAGGATGCGCCCGGTCTGGTTGACCTCGGGCCCGTCATAGCTGCTCTGGGCGTAGACTTCGTCGATGTTGCTGACCCAGGCGTAGGCCGTCGGGCGCCAGTCGCCGACGTACTCGTCGACCAAGAAGTCGACGATGACGCGCTTGGTCTCGCGGCCGCCGAACGCATACAGCGTCAGCTCGCCATCGCGCCCCAGGCCGTCTTTGGGCGGGTTCTCGGGGGCGCTGTCGGCGTCGTTGACCATGAAGGTCATGCCGTCGAGGCTCGGCGCGTCGGTGTAGATCGTGTAGTCGACTGCAATGAGGCCCGGCTCGAAGTCGTAGTCGAGGCGCACCCCGCGGATCGGGCTGGGGTTTTGGTTCTCAACCTCGAAGACCCCGCGCACGACGTCGCCGCCGAAGGCATCGGGCACACCGGCGCTGCTGCCCTGCGTCAGCAGATCGTCGGGCGGATCCATCCAATAGAAGCGCGCGTCGACGCGCGACTCGCCCATCGGCTCGGGGTCGGGGCCGGGCTGCGGCTCGGGGTTCGGCGTCACGTCACCGACCCGCGCCAGCAGCTCTTCAAGGCGGCGCAGCAGGTTGTCGCCGGGGCAGCTCGTGTTCTGGCCGGGCCACTCCTGATGCCCACGAATCGCGTCGCGGTTCAGGTCGATGTCGTAGGTGCGCACGACCCAGTCGAGGATGCGACCACCCGCATCAAACTGGGCATCGCCAACCTGGGTCTCTTGGAAGTTGCCGATGAACGAAATGCCAATATTCCCAGCGTTCTGCCCGCCAACATGCGCGCCTGGACGACGCTCATCGCCCCGCCCTTGGTAGACGTTGCCGGCCTGACTGACCACGAAGTGATAGCCAATGTCGCACCACCCCCGGTTGTCCATATGATAGGCCTGCATCTGCCGCATGCGGATCGCCGCGTCGCCACCGTCGGTGTCGGGTGAGGCCGTGTGATGGACGGAGACGCGGTACGGCTGCTCGACCTCGTTGCACACGTTGCCGGGGTTGCGCGCGCCCCACTCAGCCCGCGGGATGACCAGGTCGCGGGGCGCCAGCGCCGACCGCTGCTGCGCCAGCGCGTAGGGTAAATTACGGGTCAGCGGCCGCTCGGCACGGGTCTGCGGGGTCGGCCAAGTATGCGCTTCGAGGTGCTCGAGACCAGCCGCGCCGATCAGCTCGATGCGTGTCGCGGGCGTATCGAGCAAGACGCGCCCGACATGCAGCCGCCCCTCGGACCAGGTGACCTCGACCGGGCGCTCCGCCGACCAGCCGTCTGCCGCCTTCACGCGATATCGCAGGCCCGCGACGGCGCCCGTCAGGCTGAGCCCCACATGGCGAAAGTCGGCGTCTGCGCTGAGCTGGAGTCGGTCACCCTGCACGCGAGCGCGCAGGGTGGCGGCGTCGAGCGTCTGGCCATGCTCGGCGTGATGGTCCAACGCGGTCGGCGTCGGCTCGGGGGGCGAACACCCCGCCGCGAGACCCGCCCACATCATCCAGGTCAGCCCGCTCGTCTGCAGTCGACCCACGCGCCGCCCGGCGCTCATCCGCTGTCGCATGTCATCTCTCCCATCGATTCGATGGCGGCACGATACCACTCCGGGTCGAGTCGACGTGAAACGGCGCCCCAACGCGCCGGAGTTGACCCCACGCCCGCACCCTCCGAATATGCCCCCATGCTGTTTCGAATCGCCCTCATCGCCGCCCTCGCAGTCCCCGCCACTGGCTGCATCAAGAGCATGGCCATCAACGCGCTGGGTGACGCGCTCGCCAAGGGCGGCGGCACCTACGCGCGCGATGACGATCCCGAGCTGGTGCGTGACGCGTCGGCCTTTGGGCTCAAGACCATCGAGACCCTGCTCGACGCCGAGCCCGAACATCTGGGCCTGCACCTCGCCGCCACCCGCAACTTCACGCAGTACGCCTTCGCCTTCCTGCAGGCCGAGGCCGACTACATCGAAGACGACGACTACCCGACGGCGGCCCATATGCGGCACCGCGCGAAGAAGATGTACGTGCGGGCGCGACGCTACGGGCTGCGCGGCTTGGGGCTGCACGCCGACATCGAAGGCTTCGAGGCTGCGCTCAAGACCAGCCCCGATAGGGCCCTGGCCGAGCTCGATGAAGACGCCGCGCCCCTGCTGTACTGGACGGCCGCGAGCTGGGCCGCTGCGGTCGCGATCGACAAGGATGACGCGGCGTTGGCCGCCAGCCTCGATTTGGTGGCGAAGCTCATCGACCGCGCCATCGCCCTGGATCGCGAATATGGCGCAGGCTCGCTCTATGACTTCTTGCTGTCATGGGACGGTGGGCGGCCCGTCGCAGGCGGTGGATCCGTCGAGCGCGCCCGGCAGCATATGCAAGAGTCGCTGAAGATCTCGCAGGGCAAACGAGTCGCGCCCTTGGTCAGTTTTGCGGAGATCGTCAGCGTGAAGACGAAGAACCCCAAAGAGTTCGACACGCTGCTCGATCGCGCGCTGGCCTTTGACGTCGACTCGGCGCCCAACTTCCGCATCGCCAACCTGGTCGCTCAGAAGCGCGCGCGCTGGCTCAAGTCGATCAAAGACGACCTCTTCCTGGAGTAGTTTGATGTCTCCCAAATCAATGTTTCAGTTGCTTGGCCTCGCGCTGCTCCTGACCGCGCCCTCGGCCCTCGCCAAGACCAAGGTCAAGATGGCGACCATGGCGCCCAAGGGCTCGGTCTATCACCGGATCATGAAAGAGATGGGCGAGGCCTGGAAGGCCGCGTCGAACGGTGAAGTCCGCCTCAAGCTCTACGCGGGCGGCGTGGCGGGCGACGACAAGAGCGTCGTCACCAAGATGCGGCTCAACACGCTGCATGCGGGCCTGATGACCTCGGGCGGCGTCTCGACCATCGACACCGCGATCCACGCGTTGCAGCTGCCGATGGCCTACGACTCGTTGCGCGAGCTCGACTTCGTGTTGGAGAAGCTGCGCCCACAGATGGACGCCGCGTACGCTGCGAAGGGCTTCATCGTCCTCGACTATATCTACGGCGGTTGGGTGCGCTTCTTCGCCAAAGAGGCCGGGTGCATGCCCGACGATTTGTCGAAGCGGAAGCTGTTCGTCTTCGCCGGCTCGCCCGTCGAGAAGCTGTGGAAAGACGCCGGCTTCAACGCGATCCCCCTGCCCAGCACCGAGATCAGCACCGGCCTGCAGAGCGGGCTGATCACCGCGCTGCCCACCACCCCGCAGGCCGCGATGCTCATGCAGTGGCAAAAGCATGCGCCGTATATGTGCTCGCCAAAATGGGCACCGCTGACCGGCGCGATCCTCATCTCCAAGACCGCCTGGGACGGCTTCGAGCCCGCCCTGCAGGCCAAGATGCGCACCGCGGCCCGCAAGGCCGGCGCCCAGCTGCGCGCCAACGCGATGCCCGCCGAGGCCGACTCGATCAAAGAGATGGCCGCCCGCGGTCTCACCGTCATCAAAGTCGACAAGGCCGGCATCAAGCTCTGGCGCGATCGCGTCGCGACCACCTATCCGAAGATGCGCGACACCTATGCCCCGGGCGCCCTCATTGATATGGCCCTCGCGGCGCGCGCCGAGTTTCGCGCCTTGGGCAACCTGATGGACGGCAAGGAGTAGATCTGTCTGCCGCCGCCCCAGCGCCGATCGCATCGGATCCGTCAGCGATTCCAGCGTCCTCAAACCGGCTGAGCGCCTTGGCGCGCCGCGTGACCAATGGCGTGCTCGTCGTGCTCTTTGGCGCGACGATCCTGATGCCGCTGCTCGAGACCCTCAGCCGAGCCACCGGCCTGTTCCACATCAACGGCAGCGCCGGCTACCTCAAGCATTTGGTGCTGTGGCTGTGCTTCTTGGGTGGCCTGCTCGCCACCCGCGAGCGCAAGCAGCTGCAGCTGTCGACCGCCGAGTTCATCCCCGAAGGCAACGCCCGCGCGGCCATGCGCGTCGTCAGTCATGGCGTCGGCGCTGCGATCTGTCTGGTGCTGGCCTACGCCGCCTGGCTGGTGGTGCAGGCGCATCGTGAGGGCGGCAAGGCGCTGACGATCGGCCTGCCCGAGTGGGTCAGCGAGCTGATCATGCCCGCCGCGCTCATCGGCATCGCGTTGCATATGGTCTGGCAGGCCGGCGGCGCCTCAAGCCGCGGCGTCTGGTTGCGCCGAGGCGCCACGCTGCTCATCGCGGCCATCGGCCCGCTGCTCGACTTCGCGCCCGGCATCGTCGGCAGCCAGCTGTGGATCTTCATCGGCGTCATCATCATCTGCGCCGCGCTGGGCACCCCGGTGTTCCTGGCGATGGCCGGCGTCGCGATGCTGCTCTTCTCTGAAGACGGCACCTCGGTCAGCGCGGTCTCGGCCGAGGTCTACCGCCTGGTCGCATCCCCCACCCTGCCCGCGATCCCGCTGCTGACGGCCTGCGGCTATATTCTCGCCGAGACCAACGCCGCGGTGCGCCTGGTGCGCTTCTTTCGCGCCATGTTCGGCTGGATGCCCGGCGGCATCGCCCTGCTCGCGGTCGCGGTCTGCGCGGTCTTCACCACGTTCACCGGCGGCTCGGGCGTGACCATCATCGCGCTGGGCGGGCTGGTCTACGGCATCATGCGCGAGGACGGCTACCCCGAGGGCTTCAGCCAGGGCCTCATCACCGCCAGCAGCTCGCTGGGCCTGCTCTTCCCGCCCAGCCTGCCGGTCATCCTGTATGCCGTCGTCGTCTCGGCCAGCCCCGAGTTCAAGGTGGCCGCCGACGATCTGTACATCGCGGGCCTCGTGCCCGGCATGTTGCTCATCTTGCTGGTGGCGGCGTGGGCGGTCTTCAAGGGGCGCAGTCTCGAGAAGACCGACTCCGAAAAACGTCCCCGGATCAAGTTTGACTTCAG
>JBNMOZ010000103.1:0-12313 GCA_051276005.1 Bradymonadia bacterium
ACGGTGACTCGCAGTTCGCTGCCTGCAGGACCGTGCATCACTTCACCAAGCAGCCGTCCCCGCGCGGGCCGTGGAACATCCCCGGTCACCAGACGGAGATCGGAGGTGACCTTTGTTTCGAGGAGCATCAAGCAGAGCGTCGGCGCTGCTCAGACGCCTGCCTCAGCGACAGCACACGCCTCGCTTTCCTGGTGTTGCTATACAATATCGCTCCAAAAAGCCCGCCAACGGCTCGCGCGCACACCCAAATCGCGCCGACCCTCATCCACCAGACGCAGCTCACCATCGCCGTCCCGCAGCCCACCAGCTCGAATCATTCGCGCCGCCCGCGATCAGCCGCGCCACCTACTCCCGCTGTGGATACCCTGGCGCGTAGCAGGCCCCGAACGGCACCCAGCCGCCGACCGGAAAGCACGCCCGCGCCCCATTTACCCAGTCGGCCAGGGCCTCCCGCCAGGTGTCCGTGAACGCGCGGATCTCCGCACGCCACGACCGGCGCGCCTCGTGGTTGCCCTCGCCGACCCAGCACTGTGGCGCCGGGCTATCTGGGAGGTCCTTCTCGGTATGCGGGCAGATCGTCGTGTAGTGCTCGGGCGCCGGGTACCGCCGTCCTGGATTCGCGGCCGCCGTCTCCTCGATGATCTCGCGCTCAATCTGCTGGTACCAGCGTTGACGCTGGTACTCAGGCCAACCGGCGTGGATCGGCAAGGGACTCAGGCGAACCTCGCGTCGCGGGGCGATCGATGCCATCGCGACCTTGTCGCGGGCGGCCTGACGGCGCAACGCCGCGCTGCCCAAGTAGCCCATCATGCGTTCGCCGCGGCAGAGGGCGTCGCAGGTGTTCAAGCCCGGCCATTGATTGGGGCGCGCGACCAGGCCGGCCGCCGTCGCTTGCGCCATGATGTATTTCGAGCGCTCGCGCATCTGAGCGTCGTCGCGGATTTGGATCAGCCGGCACGGCTTGCCCTCCCAGATCCGACCGCGGACGCCGTTGATGGCCTGCGCAACGCGAGCCGATTGGCTCATCACATAGTTGAGCCATGCCGCGATGGCATTGGCAGCATACGGTCCGGTGGCGGACAGCAGAGCGTGAAAATGCGTGCTGAGCCAACACCATACATGCACCTTCACCCGCGGAAATCGCCGATGCGCTTCACCGATGACGCCTCGCAGTTCGCGAACGAGGGCAGCGGACGGCACGAAGGCGTAGCGTCCGCGGTGCGTGCGGCGCACGACCTCGTAGACGGCGCCGGATTGAACATATCGAAGGCGATGGGCCATGTTGGGCTCCTGGGTCGGGGCCTCCTGAATTGAGGGCCACCTTTCCCATCGGCCGCTGGCGGCGTGTGTCGCAGTTTTTCTTCAAAAAGTCGGCGAAGCGCCTCGTTGCCCGGCCCGATCTCGCCAAGCGAAGCCCGGAATTGGAGGTGATCTTCGTTTCGCGGTGCTGTTCCCTCGTCTCCGAGCAGCAGGCGTGCCCCGAATCCGGCGGTGGGCCACGCCACATGGCGCCTACCTCGCTTGAGCCTCCGGCCTCGCGGGGCCCCTGAGCTTGAGGCTTACCAGGACGTAGGCGTGGTCAGTCGCCTTGCCGCCCATCGTCCCTGGCTTCACCCCGTTGAACTCATTGCCATGCAGAATCTCGTAGTGGGCGCTGGCAGCCAGGGCTCGGGGGACCACGCCATGCATCAGCACCTGCAGCTGGCCGCGGTGGTTGTAGTCGTAGCGGGCGTTCGGCGGCAGCGCCTCCACCAGGTTGACGCAGTCGTCTGCACAGAGCGCGCGCAGGGTCCGGCTGAATTCGAAGTCGTTGAAGTCGCCCGTGACATAGAAGTCGAGCCCCGCCGCGCGCGCTTCGGCCAGCGCCTCGCGCACGAGCTCCGCCTGCCTCACCCGCGAAGCCTCCCGGGGGTCGTAGCCCGCGTCTGCCGGGGCAAAGAGGCTTCGCTGGTGCCGCTTCGAGGCCAAGTGCACGTTGACCACCACCAACTCCGCCCCCGATGCGCGCACTCGGAAGTGGGCCAGCAGCGGCTTGCGGGAGCCGTGGAAGGCCTCCGCGTCCACCCCGATCCGACGCAGCTGAGGTCGAAGGAGCTCCACGTAGGCAGGGTTGTAGAGGAAGGCGTTGCGGATGTTTCCACCCGGCTGACCCCCGTCTGCACCCGGCTCTGGCGGTATGTCTGCCCAGTCATAGGCCGGCCCCCCCAGCCGCAGCACGTCGCGCTGCAGCTGTTCGTAGGTCGCGCTGGCGTCCACCACGTCGCCGAGCTCCGCGCCGTCGTTGTCCTGGATCTCCTGCAGCGCGATGATATCGGGGCTGCCCGCCTGCTCCACGATCGCCCGCGCGAGGCCTTCGAATCGCCCATACAGAACGTCGTCGTCGACGTCGCGGTCTGGGTCTTTGACCCGGGTGGGATCCTCCAACCGCGCGTCGAGGTTGAAACCGTTCAGCGTGAGGATCCGCACGCGCTCCGGCTCCGCCTCCAGGCGCGTCCGGCTGCGAAAGTCCGGTACATCCTCGACTTCGATGCGATCGCGGGCCGCGATCTGGAAGGCCGCCGCGCGGTAGTTCAGCGGGCCCACCACGTCGGTGAGAAGTCGCGCGCCGACGTTGACGCACGGGGCATTCGCGTAGCGGGTGATCCGGAAGCCGGGCAGCCAACGATTGGGCTGGGTCGGATCGACCAGGATGCCCCCGTTGGACGCCCGCAAGGCGGGCACCTCGGGCGGCACGCACACGTAGTCGCCGAAGGGGTTGCTGGGCGCGGTGAAGATCGCCCCGGCTCGGATCCCGACGAGCATGCCTTCGAGCCCATTGAGGCGACGCGCGAGCGCCGGGGCATCCCCTGCAAGCGCGTCCGCCGTCAGCCAGACCGGCTCGATCTCGGGTTCGTCCTTCGAGATGAGGCGCACCTGCAGAGGTTTCAGCTGCGTGGTCGGCCGCGCGTTCTCTCTTGGAACGAAGTCCAGCACCACCCCGACGATCTCAACCCGAGCGCCGGTCGGCGGCTTGCGTCGGGGGCTGAAGACGAAGATGGCGTCCGAGCACAGTGGGTCAGCCGACCCAGCGGGATCCTGAACGAAGTAGCCCTTCCTCGTTCGTCCGGTGACCACCCCACGAACGAGGACGGTCTCGTTGGACATCGGGGAGAGCAGGGCGCTGCCCTGGATACGGTGAATCGGCGTCAGCGAGCGGATCTTCTTCATGGACAGCACGATAGACCAATTTCGCCGCGTTGCGGCTGCGGACACGCCCCATCTCGCGTTGAGCTTGATTGGGCCCGGTCCTTGTCGACCCACAGAAACGGCCTTCGAGCTGACCACCACAGCGGCGAATCAGCCGACGTCGTTCTCGCGCAGTCGCGCCATCAAGAACTCATGCGCGGTGCAGCCCGGCGCGGAGCCATCCAGCGGCGCGAGCATCGCGTCAGGGTGAGGGTGCATGAAGAAGGGGATCGACAGCCGGCCACCGTCGCTGGCGCCGGCCGGGTTGACGACGCGATGGGTCGTGGCCGGCATCCGGCCCTGGGTCAGCAGCGCCATCATGTCGCCGGTGTCGCAGATCATCGCGCCGCGCGGCGCTTCGACCTGCATCCAGTGTCCGTCCGGGGTGAGGATCTGCAGCCCCGGGCGGGTGGCGACGGGCAGAATGGTCAGCAGGTTCACGTCCTCATGCGCCGCAGCGCGGATCGCGCCGGCCGGCGCCGGGGCGTCGAGGTCGGGATAGTTGATGATCCGCAGCACCGAGTTGCCGTCTTTGGCGAGCGCCTGGAGCAGCGCCGGCTCGATCTGCAGGTAGCGCGCGATGGCGTCCAGCAGTCCGAACGCGAGGTGGTCCAGCGCGGCGTAGAGTTGGCGCATGACCGCGCCGAACTCGGGCACCTCAGCAGGCAGCGTGTTGGGCGCCATGAGGCCGCGACGCCGGAAGGCATGCGCCTCAGTCAGATCCCGCCCGACGTGCCAGAACTCTTTGAGATCTGGCGCGGGGCGTCCACGGGCTTTCTCCAGGCCGAAGGGCGTATAGCCCCGCTGCCGCGCGCATTCGGGGCGCTCATACGCGCGCTTTGTCTCTGTTGGCAGGGCAAAAACGGCTGTGGCCTGCGCGTACGCGGCGTCGACCAGTGTTTGTGAGACGCCATGGTTCGTCAGCGCGACGAAGCCCCAGCGGGAGAGGCCCGCGCCCAAGGCGTCGACGAATCGCGCTTGTGCCGAATCACCCGCCCGATGGTCGGCGAAGTCGAGAATGGGGATGCCTTCGCGTTCGTTCATGCGCTTGGCCGCTCCGTCCGGTGCAATTCGGCGGAAATCTCGCAAAGGCGGCAGTGCAATGCAAGCTGAGCCGCGTCAGCAGGCCCCAGCGCCCGTCCCGTCAAACCCTGGACCGCCGCGGCAGCGTTGGCGCGTCGGCCAGATGGTGCTGGCATGCGCTGTCGCGCGCGCCGCACAGTTCGTCGTGGCGGCCGATGCTGATCAGGCGACGCGGGCCCGTGGCTGCTGGCGTCAGCGCGACGCGCTCGCTATGGTCCCGCCATGAAAGACACCCACGCCCCGTTGGTTTGGATCGACCTGGAGATGTCGGGCCTCGACCCGAAGACCTGCCAGATTCTCGAGATCGCGACGTTGATCACCGACGCCGACCTCAACATCATCGCGACCGGGCCCGAGCTGATCGTGCACCAGCCTGACGCGATCTTGCAGGCGATGGACACGTGGTGCACCGCGCACCATGGGGCCAGTGGATTGACCGCGGCGGTCAAGGCCTCGACCGTCTCCCTCGCCGAGGCGGAGGCTCAGACTTTGGCCTTCTTGCAGGCCCACACGACCCCAGGCGCGTCGCCCTTATGTGGCAACTCCATCTGGCAGGATCGGCGCTTTCTGATCGCCGGCATGCCCGCGATCGACAGCTTCCTGCACTACCGACTCATCGACGTATCGACGATCAAGGAGCTCGCGCGTCGGTGGTACCCGGGCCTGCGTGCGCCCGCGAAGCAGGAGTCGCATCGCGCGCTCGATGACATTCGTGAGTCGGTCGCCGAGCTTCGCTTCTATCGAGAGCGGCTGTTCATGCCCATCGACGGCGCCTGACGGTCGGTCCGACGCGCGCGGGGCCCGCACGTCGGCTGCGCCCTACAGGATGTGTAGGGTGGCGCCCAGGCTCACCGTCAAGAAGTGCAGCCAGTTGCGGTTGTAGCCATCGCTGCCGAAGGCGTCCGCGTCGCCGGTGCCCACCGCGCCGCCGGCCAGGTAGCGCAGGTTGAGGAAGAAGTCGGCACCAACCGGGGTGGCGAAGCCGGCGCGCAGGCTGGCGTCGATGATGGCCCCCGTGACCTCGTTGTCGCTGCCGTTGATGACGCTGATCGGCGCGTAGATGCCGTCGATCTCCGTCGCAATCCAATAGCCGCTGGCGAACCTTTGCTGCGCGCGGACCTTGAGCACCGGCACCGGCCCGATGTTCCGCCGACTGCGGCGCAGGGTGCCGTCGGCCGAGGTGAAGGCGATGGTCGCGTTGCGGATTTGCAGCGAGCCGCCCAGAGCGAGCGTCCGATCGTCGCCGTCAGCCAGATCGTACATGTAGCTCGCCCGCCAGAACGGGAAGCTGTACTGCACGTCGACGGGGGTGCCCTCGGGGAACGTCAGGCCGTCGAACACATGGTCCTGGCTGAACACCGTCTGCCCGACCAGCTCGAGCGGTTGATAGAGCAAGGTGACGATGTGGCGATCGGCGAAGGTCACGTCGGCCGACAGGCGCACGAACGCGAACAGCACGTCCTGGCCGCCGTCCTCCACGTAGTCGAAGTCGGTGCCTGATTGGCTCAGCTGGAGGTCGTGGGCGAGCACGCCCAGCAAGCCCATCTCGGCGCTCAGAGAGAGGGCCACCGGCTCCGACGGGGCGTCGCGCCAGGCCTCGAACAGCGTCTCCGGGGCCGCGTGGGCGGTGGCGGTCAGGGCGAGGACGACGGCGAGGGCGCGGGTCATGGGAGCTCCGTAGGCAGGGGGTCAGATCGCGCAGTGCGTCGATTCGGTCGAGGACGTCAGCCGGGTTGGGTGCGACGCACCGCATCATAGCAGTCGATGATTTGTGAGCAGTCGCGCCGCTCGGATTTGCGGATCGACGAGCGGTGCGCGGGCGCGCTGACGGTTGCTCGTTGAGCTGCGCTCCGGCAGGAACTGCCCATGCAGATGCGCCTCTCGTTCGAAGACCGACTCAAGGTCCTCGGTGTGATCTTCATCATCGTCGGGTGTTTGGGGTGGGGCTGCTGCTGCTGCGCCGACGCTGGCCCGACGGCTCATCTCGACACGCGAAGGCTGCGCTGTGACATCCACGAGCAGCGCCAAGAGACCACCACAGCGGCCCAACTTTCTAGTTGACCCTCAGTCGGCTCACGGTCTTTCCGGTCAGACCAACCGAGAGGAGGCCGCATGCGCCTGATCCCCATCCTGCTGCTTGCGGTCGTCTTTGCCGGGTGCGGCAGCGACCCTGAGCCACCATCCCCGGCGAGGGAGTACAGCAGCCTCGCGTGGAAGTTGAAGACGGCGCTCGAGGCCGACACGAGTTGCCGCAAGACCGGCGCAGCCGTGGCCAAGTGGGAGGCTGAGGATGGCAAGCGGTTCGCCGAGTTGGTGGCGACCGTACCCAAGCTGACCGGCGGACACGCGAACAACTATCAGAGTATGCAGATGACCTTCCAGAGCGTGGCCCAGCGCTGCATTCGGCCCAAGCACCGCATGCCGCCGCTCTTCGAGCACAACGCGGACGTCGCGCGGGTCTACAAGATGCTGCCCAAGATGACGCAGGGCTTCGAGATGCGCTAGGCGGGGTGATGTGACCTCCACGAGGGTTGCTGCGCTTCGTTTGTCCCGCTCACCGGCGAGGCCTGCGCACGCCATTTAGCGCCGCGAACGTGGCAAGACGCCACCGGGCTTGATCGGATGTGAGGGTTCGCAGCACCGCTCCATTTCTGGACGTCGGCGATGTGATCGCTGCATCCTGGGCAAGTGGCAGGGCGGGGCCACGGCAGTTCCACGAAACACTCGGGGCAACAGTTCGGATCAACGAGCGCCGTCTCATCTCGTTCGGGTGCCGACACCAATTTCACACCTCTGGCGAACGACGCGACCAACGTGAACGAGGTCTTCAGGAACCTGTCGGGTTTGGTCCTTCGCCAGAACCAGACATTGATTGGAACCGTTTCGAACAGCGCGTTTCGCAGCAGTGTCTCTCCGTCTCTGAGTTTTGGACGACTGCCACGCCCAGATCACCGTGTCGCGTCAGCTGGGCCCGCAAGCACGGCCGCCCCGAGCGCGCCGATCGCGCAGGCATGCGCGCCGACCCACGCCCAGTCGAGTAGCGCATCCACCTCCGCGCCCTGTGCCCCGACGATCCACGCCCCGCCCAGTACGCTCGCCAACGTCGCAAGCACCCGCGTGACGCGCCCACCCGACGCTCGAACCGCGTACCAAGCCAGGCCACCCACCGCGAATAAGCTCGCGAACGAGGCACCACCGGGCAGCGATTCAATGAGCCCAATCAGCGCTGCCGCACAAACGAAGGCGAACGCTGCGAGCAGCGCAGGGGATCGACCGCGCCTCGCCGTGGAGGCGATCCACAGGCACCCGATCAGACCGAGGGCGGCCGCGAGCAGCCGATGCGAAGGTGAGGCGGAGGGGGCCAGCTGCAGCGCCAGAGCGGCGCCGCAGATCAGGGGTGGGAAGAGGCGAGCGACCGCGCTCAAAGACGCCCGAGCATCTGCATGAAGAACGCGTAGACCATGGCCGTGCGCTCCAGCCGCTTGAAACGGCCCGAGGCGCCGCCGTGGCCGGTCTCCATCTCGGTATCCAAGACCAGCATGTTGGTGTCGGTCTTGGTCGCCCGCAGCAGCGCGACCCACTTGGCCGGCTCCCAGTACTGCACCTGGGAGTCATGCAGGCCGGTGGTCACGATCATCGCGGGATACGCCTGGGCCTCGACGTTATCGTAGGGCGAGTACGACAGCATGTAGTCGTAGGCCGGCTTCTCCTTGGGGTTTCCCCACTCATCGAACTCGCCGGTGGTCAGCGGGATGCTCTCGTCGAGCATGGTCGAGACCACGTCAACGAAGGGCACCGCCGCGTGCACGATGCGGTACAGGTCGGGCCGCATGTTGACGACGGCGCCCATGAGCAAGCCACCCGCGCTGCCGCCCGCCGCGACGACCTTGTCTTTGGCGCCGTACTTTCGGGCGACCAGGTGCTCGGTGGCGTCGATGAAGTCGAAGAAGGTGTTCTTCTTGTTCATCATCTTGCCGTCCTCGTACCACCCGCGCCCGCGGGCCTGGCTGCCGCGAATATGGGCCACCGCGACCACGAAGCCGCGATCGAGCAGCGAGACCCAGCTGGCCGTGAAGTCGGGGTCGATGGTGTGGCCGTACGAGCCGTAGCCGTAGACGAAGAGCGGCGCCGAGCCGTCGCGCGGGGTGTCTTTGCGATACACGATGCTGACGGGCACCTGGGCGCCGTCGCGGGCCGGGGCGTTGATGCGCTCGGTGCCGTAGTTCTTGGCGTCGTAGCCGCCGAGCACCTCGTCCTGCTTCATCAGCGTGCGGGTGGCGTTGACCAGATCGTAGTCGAAGACCGAGTCGGGCGTGACCGGCGAGCTGTAGCGGTAGCGCACGATCGTGGCGTCGAATTCGGGGTTGTCGCCGCCGCCGACGCCCATCACGAAGACGTCCTCGTCGGTGGGCAGGCTGCGGTGCTGGTCGACGGGCTCGCCATACTTGGCTGCTCGAAGGCGCAGCAAGCCGTCGACGCGCTCCTCGTAGACGAACCAATCGTTGAAGAGCACCACGTCGCCGAGCCAGATGCCCGTGCGATGCGGGATGACCTCTTCCCAGGTGTTGCGGTCGGCCGCTTTGCCGACGGGCGCCTTGATCAGGCGGAAGTCGAGGGCGTCCTCGTTGGTGCGGATGTAGACGAACTCGCCGCCGCCCGCGCTCGAGGCCGGGCTGTGCCACACCGAGTACTCGTGCTTGGGGCCGCGAGGGATGACCGGGGCGAACGCGCCGTTGGGTGTCTTCGCGTCGAGGAACAACGTCTCCGTGACCAGCGTGCTGCCGGTCTCGATCGTGACGAAGGCGCGGGAGCGGCTCTTGCCCAGCCCCACGTAGAACGCCTCGTCGGGATCCTCGAAGACCTTGACGTCGCCCGCGACGGCGCTGCCCAACGCGTGGCGCCATACCTGCATTGGGCGCAGCGTGGTCGGGTCCTTCTTGACGTAGAACAGCGTCGCGTCGTCGGCGGCCCAGACCACGGCGCCCGAGGTCTTGGGGATCTGGTCGGCATGCACCGCGCCGGTCCGCAAATCTTTGACGCGCACCGTGTAGTTGCGGCGGCTGACGGTGTCTTCGCTCCACGCGACCAGCTGCTGATTCTCGCTGATCGCGATGCCGCCGACCGCATAGTAGTCGTGGGGCTTGGCGAGGGCGTTGACGTCGAGGATGACCTGCTCGGGGGCGGTCATCGTGTCTTTGCGGCGACAGTAGATGGGGTACTCAGACTCGCCCGTGTAGCGGCTGTAGTACCAGTAGTCACGCCGCTTGACCGGCACCGACGCGTCGTCCTTCTTGATGCGGCCCTTGAGCTCCTCGAAGATCGTATTCGCCAACGCCTTGCTCGGGGCGAGCGCCTGCTTCATGTAGGCGTTCTCGGCTTCGAGGTAGGCGAGGATCGGCGGATCGTTTCGATCGTCGTCACGCAGCCAATGATACGGGTCGAGGCGGTCGTGCCCGTGCGTCGTATGTGTATGCGCGACGGCCTTGGCGATAGGCGCGTTGAGCGGAGCAGCGGCGGTAGAGTCAGGGGCGGCCATCGAGTCCTTCTGATCGGGAGCGGCACCGCAGGCCATCAACCCAACGAGCAGGCAGAGGCACGGCAGCCAATCGAATACAGGTCGTAGAATACTCATTTTGGTGCGGTAGCACACTCGGCCAGGGTATGACAGACGCCATGCGTATCTTTGTCTTGCTGTTCTCTTTGTTGCCGTGTTCGTTTTTGATGGTCGGGCCGGGCGTCGCGGTCGCCCAGGTTATGGTCGAGGACGCCGAGGCCCAGGCCCGCACGTTGGGGCGCGACGGCGGCGTAGCCTTTCGTAACAAGAGCTACGACGTGGCCCTGGCCAAGTTCCTCGCCGCCTGGAAACTCGTGCATCACCCCAACCTTGCGGTGAACATCGGGCGCACCTACGAGAAGCTGGGCGACCTTGAGAAGGCGCTCGCGTTTTGTCGACGCACGCTTGAGGCGCCAGAGCTGCCGCCAACCACCGAGCAGGCGGCCACGGAGTGCATCGAGCGAATCCGCCCGCAAATCAGCGATCCCATCTTCGAGATCCGCACGACCCCGCCAGGGGCCGCGGTCCGCGTCGATGGGCAGGTCAAGGGCAAGAGCCCGTGGCGCGGTGAGATCAGGCCTGGAAAGCGGCAGATCGACGTCAGCTTGGTTGGCTTTCGCGCCGAGACCCGCACCCGCTTCGCCGCGCGCGGTAAAGACGAGACCGTCCGGTTCGTGCTGGTGCCCGCAGCGGTGGGCGGGGTGCTCACGATCATCACGGCGCCCGAAGGTGTCGACATCGTGCTCGACGGCGAGCTGATTGGCATCACCCCGCTGGAAGGCTTCGGCGTGGTGCCCAAGCGCTACGTCATGGAGCTGCGCAAGGATGGCTACCGCACGCAGGCGATGCAGCTTCCCGTCGAAGACGGCGCCATGGTGCGTCGCGAGATCGCGATGATCGCGGATAACGGCAGGGTGGGCGCCAAGCGGCCTGCCTGGCCGGCCTGGGCGCTGATGGGCACGGGGCTGGCGGTGGGTACGGTCGGCGGGGTCTTTGGCTATCGCGCGCTGACCGCCCGCGATCAAGCCGATACGCTGGCGCGCAGCAGCGTCGACCCGGCCGACGAGCGGCGCTACCGCGAACACGTCGACGCGATGCAGACCAGCCGCAGCCTCTCTGATGTGCTGATCGGCACTGGGAGCGTGTTGGTTGTGGGTGGGCTGGTCTGGCTGCTCTGGCCGCAATGACGCGGCGGCTATAGCGACGCAGGGTGACGCACCGGCCATGGCGACGCGGGATGAGGCAGAGCCGGGCGCGAGACGCCGCGTCCGGCCACGGCAGCGGTCAGACCGACGCCATGCGTGGGCAAACGAGCCCCACCCAGCAGACGCCAGGCTCAGACAGCCACGATGGCTGGACGATACCCACGATGGACAATTGGGGGGACAGCGGCTGTAAAAGCGGCCATCGAGCGGCCGCGATGGGCCGCCTCTCAGGGCAGGCAGGCAGGCGAGACACAGGCGCCGTGCTGAGACGGCATCAAGCGTCGGGCCCAAACGACCTACATCTTGGCGAGCTTGACGTCGATGTTGCGCATCTCGCAGACGGCCGGAGCGGTCCAGCTGGCGGCGCCCGGGTTGAAGCCGTTGGCCTTGACGGAGACCTTGCCGGCCTTGTCGGCCTTGAAGCCGCAGGTGCTCTTGCCGTCCATCATCATCGGCTGCAGCTTCATGGCGCTGGTCTTGCCGTCGGCCCAGGTCACGGTCGTCTCGGCGTTGCAGAGCTGCTTGCCGTCGGTGGTGCTCACGAAGACGTGAATCATGCCGGGGACGTCGGTGCATTCGGCGACCGGCTCGACCGGGGCAGGCTTCTTGTCGCCACCGCAGGCCGCGAGGCTTGCGGCGATCGCCACGAGGGCACCGGTCTTGACAACGGAACGCAGGCTAAACGTTGAAGAGAAAATGGACGATGTCGCCGTCTTGAACCACATATTCTTTTCCTTCTGAGCGCAATCGACCAGCCTCGCGGATGGCCTTCTCAGTTTGATGTGCCTCAAGATCGGCGAGCGTGAACACCTGAGCGCGGATGAATCCCCGCTCGAAGTCGGTGTGAATCACACCCGCCGCCTGAGGTGCAGATGCCCCGACGGGGATCGTCCAGGCGCGAATCTCTTTTTCACCAGCCGTGAAGTAGGTCTGCAAGCCCAAAAGGGCATAGACCGCACGCGACAGCGTGTGAAGGCCGGGCTCGGGGAGCCCCAAATCGGAGAGGAACTCGTCCCGCTCTTCTTCATCGAGCTCGGACACCTCAGCTTCGATCTGGGCGCACAGCACCACGTGCCCTGAGCCTTCGCTCTTGGCGTGCGCGATGACGCGCTCTGCCAACTCGTTGCCCTCGATCGCGCCGTCTTCATCGACGTTGCAGACGAAGAGCACCGGCTTGAGGGTGATCATGCCAGCCATGCGCAGCGCGTCGGCGGCCTCGGGCTCCCAGTCACGCGAGCGCAGCGGG
>JBNMOZ010000104.1:0-12281 GCA_051276005.1 Bradymonadia bacterium
GTCAAGAGGTCAGGGGTTCGATCCCCCTTTGCTCCACCCCCTAAAAGCCGGCATCGAAAGATGTCGGCTTTTTTTTGTCTTCTTCACGATGGCGATGTTTTGACGGCGTCTTTTGGACCCGCCTTGCACGACGCGACGGCAGCCTGTGTTGCCCGTTCGGGTCGGTGTGGTGCGGCCTTGGGCGCGGCGTCCGCGCTGTGTTGATTTGCGACTTTGTATCCGAGGCTGTAGCCCGGTACCCTGCGCGGCATGCGCGTGCTCCTCATTCACGGATACCTTGCACCCAAGACGCTGATGCGGCCCCTTCAGCGCCGCCTGTCGCGTTTTGGACACGACGCGTCCGTCTTCGGCTATCCGTCACGCCGCGGCACGCTGCAGGATCACGCCGATGCGCTCTATGCCGCCACCGCGCGCATTGGGCCGATCGCGCTTGTTGCGCATTCGATGGGCGGGCTGATCGTGCATCGGCTGCTCCATGATCATCCCGAGCTCGCGGTGACCCACCGGGTCTTTATCGCGACGCCCCATCGAGGCAGTCGACTCGCAGCGCGCTCGACCCGCTCGCCGCTTTGGCGTTTGATGGGCGCAGCCGTGCGCAGCGCAGTGCGGGGGGTGCCCGCGCCTTCTCACGTATCGCGCGTGGGCGTCATTTTGGGGGGGCGCGATCGCACCGTCTCGGCCGACGAGGCCGATTTGCCCGACGCCGATGGTCGGCTGACGTTACCTTGCGGCCATAATCAGTTGCTCTTCGCGCCCCAGGTGGGCAGCGCGGTGAATCGATTTCTGCGCTATGGGAGCTTTGAGCCCAGCGCTGATATTGAGCGTTTGGTCCGGCAGGCCTGACCGATTTTGATTGGTCGACAGCGGCCGGTCGTGTAAACGGACGCGTTGTCGCGTCCGCCGTAGGAGGGGTGATGCCCGCGCAGGTGATCGATGGGCGCGCGCTCGCACGGCGAGTGCGCGAAGAAGTCGCCGGCGACGTTGCCGCGTTGGCGACCAAGGGCGTGGTCCCTGGTCTGGCCGTAATACTGGTTGGCGAGGACTCCGCGAGCGCGGTCTACGTCCGCAACAAGGAGCGCGCGGCTGCACGCTGTGGCATCGCCGGGCGGACCATTCGCCTCGACGCGAATGTGACGGCCGCGCAGATCGCCGAAGAGATAGCCGAGCTCAACGATGATCCCACGGTGCACGGCATACTCGTACAACTGCCGTTGCCCGCGAGCATCAGCGCCGCCGAGATGCAGGCGCTGCTCGACAGCGTCGACCCCGATAAAGACGTCGACGGCTTTCATCCGACCAACTTGGGACGGCTCATGGCAGGCCAGGACGGCTTCGTCGCCTGCACGCCATTGGGCTGCATGCGTATGCTCGCTGAGGCCGGCATCGATCCGGCCGGCAAGCGCGCCGTCGTCTTGGGCCGCAGCACCATCGTGGGTAAGCCCATGGCCATGCTGTTGATGCGCGCGAACGCGACCGTGACCATCTGCCATTCGCATACCGTCGATCTCGCTGCGCAGGTCCGCGAAGCCGACATCGTCATCGCCGCCGTCGGGCGCGCCGAGATGGTGCGTGGCGATTGGATCAAGCCGGGGGCCGTCGTCATCGATGTCGGCATCAATCGGCGCGCAGACGGCACGCTCTGCGGCGACGTCGCGCTGAGCGAAGCGATGGAGGTGGCCGGCGCGGTCAGCCCGGTGCCGGGCGGCGTTGGCCCGATGACCATCGCCTACCTTCTCAAGAATGTTTGCGTGGCCGCTCGCCGCGCAAACGGCCTCTAATCACCCACCTCAGGCTGAAGGATTCAAAGATGCGTCGAACGCCGCTGTATGACTTGCACGCCGCCGCGGGCGGTCGATTTGTCGACTTTGGGGGCTGGGAGATGCCGGTGCAGTTCGCCGGCATTCGCGCCGAGCACCTGCATGTGCGCCAGCATGGCGGCCTCTTCGATGTCAGCCACATGGGTGAGATCGAGGTGCGCGGCGTCGACGCGGTGGGCGCCGTCAATCGGCTGATCACCAACGATCTCGAGGCCATCGCGGACGGTCAGGCGCTGTATTCGCCGATGTGCCGCCCCGATGGTGGGATCGTCGACGACCTGGTCGTGTATCGGTTCGGTCGCGCCCACGTCTTCATCTGCTGCAATGCCAGCAACCGCGCCAAGGACTTCGCCTGGATCGAGGCCAACCTCGACGGCGCCGTCGCGCGGGATGTGGGCGACGCCTACGCCCAAATCGCTGTGCAGGGTCGCGCTGCCCCGGCGGCGATTCAGTCGCTGACCGACACCGACTTGAGCGGCATCGCTCGGTACTGGTTCGCGCAGGGGACTGTGGCGGGCGTACCGGCGTTGATCAGCCGCACCGGGTATACCGGCGAGGATGGCTTCGAGCTGTACGTGCCTGCCGATCAGGGCGCGACGGTCTGGCAGGCATTGCGCGCTGCCGATCCCGAGCTGCTGCCGATCGGGCTCGGTGCCCGTGACACGCTGCGGCTTGAGATGAAGTACGCCTTGTACGGCAACGACATCGACGACACGACCTCGCCCCTCGAGGCCGGCCTCGGATGGACCGTCAAACTCAAGGGTGGCGACTTCATCGGGCGCGACGCGCTCGTGGCGCAAAAGGCCGCGGGGCTGACTCGGCGCCTGGTGGCGTTCGCCCTCGACGGTCGCGCGCCGGCGCGGGGCGGGTATGCTGTGGTCGACGCCGACGGCGCGCCCATCGGCACCGTGACCAGCGGCACGCGCTCGCCAAGCCTTGATCAGAATATCGGTCTGGCTTATGTCCCCATGGGACAGCACCGAATTGGCACGCCCATTCGCATCCAGGTGCGACGCGCGGTGGTCACCGGGCAAATCGTCAAGCCGCCGTTCGTTCAAATCGGCGCGGCCTGACGGCAAAATTTCCGAGATGGCGATCTCGGCCAGTTCAACTTTCACCCTTCAACCCGAACTTCGACCAGGAGAAGCGTACATGGCGATCCCGAGCCGGCTGCGATACACGAAAGAGCATGAGTGGGCCCGTCGCGAGGATGATGGCGTAGTGACCATCGGTGTCACCGATCATGCGCAGGATGCGTTGGGTGACGTCGTGTTCGTGGAGTTGCCTGAGACGGGCGACGAGATTGAGGCCGGCGCGACGTTCGGTGCGGTGGAGTCCGTCAAGTCGGTCAGCGACCTTTTTGCGCCGCTGAGCGGTCAGATCGTCGCGGTCAATCAGAACCTCGAGGATTTGCCCGAGCTGATCAACGCAGAGCCCTACGGCCAGGGATGGATCATCCGCATCGCGCCGTCTGATCCCAAGGCGTTCGACGGGCTGCTCAACGCGAAGGCATACGAAGCGTTGCTGGCGGCCGAGACCCACTGAGCCCAAGGCTGCACTTGTCCACGCGTCGCAGGCCAACCGCCTGCGCCCGTCTCAATCGCGCGCCGGTCTGAAGCGTGCGCCACAGGCAGTCAGCGTCGGCTGACGCGCGCATGCCTGGCCTCCTTGAGAGATATCGCTGCTGTCGCCTCGCTGGCCGCAATGCCGCTTGGCGCTGGTGCGTCGCTGGCAGCGTTGTCGCATGGCACCGCCGCGCAGTGTCACGCCAGAATGGCTGCGTCTGCGGCCATTCTGCGGTGCGATGCTTGGATTGAGATCGGTTCTCTACGGCTCTCAGCGTTCAGTGAACCGGGACAGTCCGAGCAGAGATGACTCGAGGAGAGATGAGTAGGGGGCGCAGGCCCCGCAGGGCCCGACCGACCGCCGCGCGCTGATCAGCGGCGGCGTCGTCGAAGCGCCAGCAGGCCGAGAAGGCCGAGCAGCGCAGTGGGGGCCGTGGGCACGCCCGGCGCCGTGCTGCAGTCGTCGTCGCCGCCGCCGGTCTCGGGGTTGGCGCCCATGTCGGGCACCTGGCCGCCGCCTTCGCCGCCGACGCCGCCCTGGCCGCCCGCGCCACCAGCGGCCGCGCCACCTTCGCCGGTCACTGCACCGCCCGCGCCGCCTTCAGGGGGCCCGACCGCGCCGCCCGCGCCGCCCTCGGGGTTGACGTCGGGATCAGGGTCGGCCGGGTTGGTGGGCCAGTCGGCGACGCACTGCGCCGTGCCGACGATCACCGCGCACTGCTGGTACTGCGGGCATACGACGCCCTGGCAGGGATCGGTGACGCAGTCGCCTTGGAAGCAGACTTCTGCCACCCCGCAGCTGACGTCAGCGCAGGGATCAGCCACACAGACGTTCTCGATGCAGGTCTCGCCATCAACCGGGCAGCCGACCGGGCCGCAGCCGGCCTCGTCGCACAGCCCGTCGAAGCACGCCTGAGCGGCTGCGCAGGTCACGTCGGCGCACGAGAAGACGCACTCTGCGTCGCGGCAGAAGCTGTCGCCGCCGCAATCCTGACCCGCGCAGGGGTCGGGCTCACACCCGTTGGGGCTGCAGCGCTGGCCGTCGGGGCAGGGGACGCGGCCGCAGTCGGCGACGCCACATTCGCCGTCGAGGCAGGCCTCGCCATCACCGCAGCTTACGCCCGTGCAGGGGTCGACGCAGGTGCCGTCGGCGTTGCAAACTTCGCCGTCGTTCGGGCAGCCGTTGACCTGGCACCAGGGCACGCAGACGCCGTCGGCGCAGAAGGTGTCGCCGTCACAGACGGCATCGCCGCACGCGGGCAGGCAGCGCCCTTCGTAGCAGCCCGCGTCGCCTTCACAGAGGCTGCCTTCGTCGATGCGGCCGTCACAGTCCTGATCGGTGCCGTCGCAGGTCTCGTCGGGCCGACCACCACAGGTCCCGCAGGCGTTCTTGACGCGCTCATCGAGCAGGCCATCGCAGTCGTTGTCGACGAGGTCGCAGACCTCTTCTGCGGGCGATGTGTCGGGCGCGCAGCGCGTCGAGCCGCCGATGCACTGCCAGGTGCCGATGGTGCACAGGCCGGCCAGGCCGGTCGCGCACTGACCGGGGACCACCACCGGCGCGCCGTCGGCGTAGATGTCGATGAGGCCATCGCAGTCATTGTCGCGCCCATCACAGACCTCGGGGCCGCCGTCGGGCTCGCAGAAGATCCGGTCACAGGCGTCGCCCGCGCCGTCGCTGTCGAAGTCGACCTGGCCGGGGTTGATGGTCTTGGGGCAGTTGTCGCAGACGTCGCCGACGCCATCGCCGTCTTCATCGATCTGCGCGGGGTTGGGCACCGTCGGGCAGTTGTCGTTGGGCAAGCAGATCTCATCGAGATCCTCATCGGAGCACGGCAAACCCACGCCCCATTGCACGATGTAGCAGAGCTCTTGGCTCGCCTCGCCGGGTGCCAAGGGGCCGACGTCGTAGCGCATCGCCAGCGTGACGTCGAAGCCGCGGTCCGTGATCAGATCGCCATTAATGTCGATGTTGGCGCCGCGCATGTTGATGTCGTTGCGCAGGATGCTGCAGCCGCCGCCCGTGTCTTCGACGCGGCCCCGCTGCTCGCTGAACTGGCCGATCTCCCAAGAGTTGAGGAACTGGTCGGCGCCATCGATGCCGTACAGCCCCACGAACGTCGTCGGATCGTTGGGATCGTCGCCCTCGTCGAACTCCCAGAGCGTCTTGGGCGCGCCCACGCTGGTCGCGCCATAGTCGTTGCCCAGGCCGCCCTGGCCGAAGTTGAGATCGCCGTCGATGTAGTGGGTCAGCGCGACGGTTGGCATGTTCGCGTTGGTGATGTTGGTGAACGTGTAGCACTGGTGCAGTTGGGTGCACTCAAGCCAGAAGCGCCCTTGAACCTGCAGACCCTGAGCAGAGAACGTCGACTCAACGACACCATCTTGCACGACCGCCATCGCGGCCTGGCCGTTGAAGCCGCCGGCCTCCAGCCAGGTACCACCCGTCGCGCCGTTGGCGTCGGTGCGGCACAAGAACGGCTTCGACTCGAACATCGTATTGACGAGGCCCTGATCGGGCACGTCATCGATCGGGTTGTACTGCGCGTTTGAGCCAGCGCGGCTCGCCGAGCCATGGGAGCCATACGCGTCCAGCGAGAGCTCAACGACGCCCAACTCCGGGTCACAGAACTCGCCCGTGGCAAAGTCCACCGAGTCAGCGCCATTGGGAAACTGGGCCCAGGCGCTGCCGACACACGCGACGCTCATCGCGACGCCCAGCGCAGATTGAATCAGCTTCATGTCTTCCCCCAATCGCATCCGCATCCCCACGGATGAATGCTCAGTCGTCGTTTGGTCAAATCGGTCCAGACCTCAGATGGTCCAAAGTCGGGCCTCGAATGGCGGGTCGCGGCACTGATTGTTGGCGTCCTCATCATGTCGAGTCCAACTCCGGCCGGAGCGTCACGCCCGGCCAAGATTGTCTGGTACCGGCGCACAGTGCCGAGTCAGCGCGGCGCTCTTAGAGCGCGGAAGCCGAGCCGGACAGGCGGCGAATCCGCCACGCCGGTCAGTATGATAGCAGGTCTTGCAGGGCTGACGTCACGTCGGCCTCGTTGGGCAGCGTCGCCTTCTCGAGGATGCGCGAGAACGCGACCGGTATGTCGAGCGCCGCGACTCGGCGAACGGGCGCATCGAGCCACTCGAAGAGATCGCTGGCGATGCGGGCGACGATCTCGGCGCCGAAGCCGTTGGTCAGGTGGTCTTCATGCACCACGAGCACCTTGCCGGTCTTCTTGACCGACGCCGCGACGGTCTCAAAGTCCCAGGGCTTGATGGAGCGCAGGTCGATGACCTCGACCTCGTGACCATCCTTGGCCAGCTTGCGCGCGGCGCGCAGGCTCCAGTGCACCGGGGTGCCCCAGGCGATGACCGTCGCGTCGGTGCCGTCGCGGCGAATGCGCGCCTTGCCGAAGGGCACGACGTGATCGTCGTCGCAGGCTGGCGTGGCTGCAAAGGGTTGATTGTAAAGGAACTTCGGCTCCAGGTAGAACGTCATGCCTTCGCTGCGAATGCAGGTGCGCAGCAGGCCCGCGGCGTCATCGGCGAAGGCGGGCACGACCACGCGCACGCCCGGCAGGTGGCCAAAGATCGCCTCGGTGTTCTGAGAGTGATACAGCCCGCCGCCGATGTAGCCGCCGCTCGAAAGGCGCAGCGTCACGTTGGGCGAAAACTGGCCGCGGGTGCGCCAGTACTCATGGCTCATCTCGACGATCTGCTCCATCGCCGGCCAGACGTAGTCGGCGAACTGCGCAGCCTCGATGACCACCCGAATGTCGTCGCGGTAGCGGCACAAGCCGTTGGCGGTGCCCACGATGTAGTCCTCAGCGATGGGACCGTTGAAGACGCGCCCCTTGCCGAAGGCCTGCTGCATGCCCTTGGTGACCAGGAAGACGCCGCCCTTTTCTTTGCTGGCGACGTCTTGGCCCCACAAGAACGTGTGCTCGTTGCGGGTGAACTCCGCATGCAACGTGGCGTTGATCGCCTCGCGGATCTTCCAGGTCTTCGCCTTCTTGCCGCCATCGGCGTCGCTGGCCTCGGGGGTCGGCGTCTCGGGGGCATCGAAGGCAGGAGGGTACAAATACTCTCCCACGGTGGCCGGATCTGGGTCCGGCGACGCCTCGGCCGACTCGGCAGCGGCGTCCACGAGCGCCGTATTCTGGGCATCGATCTCGGCGATGGCTTCTTCGGTCAACACGCCCAATTCGATCAGGTCGGCCTGAAGGCGATCGAGCGGATCGCGCGCCTTGGCGGCCTCGATGTCGGCTGCGTCGCGGTACAACTCTTGGCGATCAGAGTTAGAGTGCGGCCCGATGCGCACGCATTGCGCGTGCACCAAGGCCGGGCCTTCGCCCGATTTGACGTACGCCAGGGCGCGCTGCATGCCCAGGTGCGAGTCGACAAAGTCAGTGCCGTCGATGTTGATGATCTCAAGGTGCTTGAGACCGCGATAGTTGTCGCTGACGCGGGTGTTCGCGCTCTGCTCCGACGTCGGCACCGAGATGCCAAACCCGTTGTTCTGAACAACGAAGATCACCGGGAGCCGCTCGCGGCATGCGCCGTTAAGCGCCTCGTATACGTAGCCTTCGCTCGTCGACGCTTCGCCCTGGCTCGAGAACGCGACCTGGTCGCCCCCGTAATACTTGATGCCGCGCGCGACGCCCACCGCATGCAGCGTGTGGTTGCCCGTGCACGAGGAGACGTTCTGGATGCCGATCGAGGGCTTGGCGAAGTGGTTGGACATATGGCGTCCACCGCCCGCCACGTCGCCCGCCTTGGACAGGCCGTTGAGGATGATCTCTTCGGGCGTCATGCCGGCGGCCAGCACGGTCAGCAGGTCGCGGTAGTAGGTGAACAGGAAGTCCTGCTCCGACCGAAACGCCTTGCCCAGCGCGAGCTGAATGCCGTCGTGCCCCGCGAACGGTGCGTGATAGCTCCACCCCTTGGCCTTGCGGATGTAGCCCACCGCGCGCGTCTCGAGGAGGCGCCCCAGACGGGTGATGCGAAACCAGTCGATGAGGGTGTCGGGTTCTAAACCCTTGTATCGTTCAGCCGCGCCCACACGTGTCTCCTTGGTTGCTGTTCAGGAGCGCAACTTCCCGCAGGTGACCGATGGCGTCAACGGGTAACGACGCCTAGCGCCCGTGACCGCGGATCAGCGGCGGCAAGCGAGGCGTAAAGGGGCGTCTTGAGTTCGGCCGAGGCTCGAGCGTCAGGGAGAGAGAGGCGCGCGCTCCGCGACTCTCAAGCCAGGCTACCCGCGGGCGTCCATGGCCTGCTTGAGTTCGCGGTGCAGGTGCAGGTTGTTGAGGAACCCGCGCTCATATCCGGACCCGTCCAGGCAGCCGAGCTGCGACTGCAACTCCAGCCAGGCGGCGTCGAGGGCGCGCTTGGCCTCGAGCGGGGCGCCCTGGGCGACGCAGACGAGGTGGCGGCAATACTCGACCCCGATACGCAGCCGCTCCAGATGCGGATCGACCCGCAACGCCGCCGTCATCACCTGATCGACGGTCGAGAGCGCCTTGTCCGCGTCGTCGACCCGACGCAAGACCAACAGCCCGCGCACCTGCACCACCAGCGCACGAATGCGACCCGGCCAATGGCCGATCGCCGCTGCCTTGTCGGCCGCCTCGCGCGCATATCGCAGGCCGCCCAGGACCAGCTTGTCGCCCCGCGCGAACAGAGCGAAGTTGGTCGCCAGAGCAACCAGCGCGTTGACATAGATCGCCTCACCGTCGACATCGCGGCCGAGATCTTTGAGGCATTGCGCCAGCAGGGGCATCGCGTCGTCGAACTGCCCGCGATTGATGAGAATCTGGCCGCGACCAATGGTGGCGACCGCGTGCAGCAGTCGATCGGCGCTCTTGTCGACCAGCCGTAGGGCGTCGCTGAAGAGCGCTTCGGCTTCGTCGAAGTCGCCGAAGTCGGCGTGCAGCACCGCCATGCGCAACATCAAACGCGCGCGCAGCCGCGGCACACCGGCATCTTCAACCAAACGCTCAGCGCGGCGCAGCAACCGCTCGGCGTCGAGCACGCGCCCGAAGCTGAGGAAGACGTCGGCGAGCGCGTCGATGGTCAGCGCCTCGTCATGCGTGTCGCCGCGCAGTCGATGCAGCCGCCAGGCCTCGAAGAAGTGATGGATCGCCTCGGCGCCCCGGTGACGACCGGCAGCGGTCATGCCGCGGACGTGCAGCACGCGAGCGCGCAGCGCAACGGGCCAGCTGCTGGGCAGCTCTCCGAGCTCGGTGATGAGCGCGTCGGCCTGCTCGACGCGGCCCACTTGCCAGGCCGCGATCGCCTGGAGCATCCGGGCCCGCGCCCGCTCTGGCGAGTTGTCCGCGACAGCGACTGCGACGGCCTCTGACCGCTCCATCGCCTCGCTCGTGTCGCCGCGTTGCAGCGCCACGCCGGCCACCCGCAGGCTGATTTGATGCCGCTCTGTGTCGGTGCCCACGCTCTGCGCGAGGTGCGTCGCTTCGCGCAGGTCAACCCGCTGCAGCGGCGTCGCGCCCAGGCGGGCATAGACGCGCTCGCGGCGTCGAACGATGGCGTACAGGTATTGATTGAGCACCGACGTGTCGACGTTGTTGAGCACGCTGACCGCCTGGCGGCAAAGCTCAAGCGCGGTGTCGAGGGCGTTGATGCGCAGGCACCGCTCGATGCCCGACAGCAGGCCTTCGAGGCCGCGGGCAGGCAGCCCGGCCAACGCCAGGTGACGCGCCGCGACAGAGGGGAAGGCGGCGGTGCCGGGCAAGCGACTGAAGACCTCGCCGGCGTCCTCATGCAGCCCGCGGCGGCGGTCAAGGCTCATCTGCCGATAGATCTCGTCGCGGATCAGCGGGTGACGGACCTGGGCGACGACGCCAAACTCGTCGCGTCGTGTGCGAACGAGGCCGCTGCTCTCAAGCTGCTCGAGGCCGTCGTTGAGCTCTTCGAACGTGATCCCTCGGCGCGCAGCGACCTCTTGCAGGACGCGCCCGCCCAGGGTGTCTTCGACGACCGCGAGCATCTCGAGCAGGTCTGACGCTTGCGGGCTCAAGCCACGTCGACGCGCTCGCACGATGACGGCCAGTTCAGACAGCGCGCCTTCGGGCAACGCGCGCCGCTCGGTCCAGCCCTCCGTCCCACGGGCGAGGACGCCGATGAGCGAGAGGTAGCGAATGGCCTCAATGAGCAGCAACGGTGAGCCCTGCGCGCCGACGGCCAGCCGCAGCCGGGTCTGCTCGTCGAGGGTGTTGGGCTCGAGGGTCGCGTCGATCAGCGCCTCGCACTCGCTCATATCGAGCGGCTTGAGCTGAATCTCCGAGAAGTCGCCGAAGCGGTTGACCTCGTTGGGCACCACGAAGTGCATGTCGTAGGTCAGCAGCACCAGCAGGGGCGCGGTCGCAGGGACCCGTCGAAGCAGCTGGCCCAGGCGCGCCCATGTTGGGCTGTCGAGCTCGGACGCGTCTTCGAGGACCACGAAGAGCGGCGCGCCAGAGGCCTCAACCGCGCGGCGCGCGAGGGCCTCAACCACCGCCGCGGCGGCGTCGCGCATGCCGATCCCGATGCGACGGGCAGAGAGCCTCGATGCCGTGTCTGCGTTCGTCTCTTCGCCGATAAAGCGCATCACATACGATTGCGCGTCATCGAGATCGACGCCGGTCGCCTCGGACAGCTCGCCGAGGGTCTGCGCGATGCGCGCGGCGTTGCCGGGTACGCCCAAGGGCGCGTTGAGGGCTGAGCGCAATAGGCTGGCGAAGGGCCAGTCGGGCAGCTCAAACAGACGCGCCGCGCGGAAGGAGACGACCGTTGGCGGGTGCCCGAGTCGCTGCTGGACGCGTTCGAGGAACGTGCGAACCAGCGTCGTCTTGCCGAAGCCGTCGGGCGCCTTGATGCCCACGACCTGATGCACGGAGTCGGGGTGCGCCGAGAGGGCGCGCAGGCGACCCCAGAGCTGCCGCAGCTCGTCGGCGCGACCAATCAGACGCGCCGGCCGCAAGAGCTCCTGCACGACGGGCGATTCAATGGTGCGGGGGCGCGTCGCCCGCACGGGTGGAGCTGCCGGCGCGCGGGCCATCAAAGCGCACAGCGCCTCGCGCACGGTAGCGCGTAGCGCGCGCAGGTCATCGATGAGGTCTTCGAGGTCGCGGTAGCCACTGCCGCCGCGGATGGCCGCCAGGTCTTCGATCCCAAAGAGGATGCGCACGATGCTGGGCGAGCCCAGGTCGCCTGCGGTGGCCAACTCGCGATCGAGCGCGGCCAGATGCGAAGGGTCACGGCTTCGCGCGAACCGCGCCATCTGCAGCGCGGTGCCGGCGAGGGCTCGGGTGACCAGGGCGGGGTCGAGGGCTTTGAGGGCTGAGTCGCTCGATTGCAGCGACGGCAGCAAGTCAGCCGCGATTTCGGCGGCATTTCGCTCGATGTAACTGAGCAGGACTTCCACCGACAGCACCCTCCACGGTTGTGCCCGTTGCCGTGAATCCAGCCGGCGGGCGACGCTGCGGGAACAGTGGCAAAGGCGAGCGCCGTTGTCACGCCCCCACCGCTTTGTTACCACTGCGGCCCGTCGACGCACGGATCGCCGCCGCGCCACCCCCCACTGAGGAGTCTGATGCAGCCTACCGTGCTGGTCGTTGACGATGACGCCGCCAACCTCGCGAGCTTGGTGAAGATTTTCGAACGCCTTGGGCTTCGAGCGCTGCCGGCGACCAATGGCAAAGAGGCGCTCGACGTGCTCCGCAAGACCCCGGTCGACGTCATCTTGACCGACCTGATGATGCCGCAGATGAGCGGGGTCGACCTGCTCAAGAATGTCCAGGCCCTCGCGCCCGACACCGAGGTCATCATGATGACCGCCTATGGCACTATCGAGCGGGCGGTCGAGGCGATGCGCGAAGGCGCCTATGACTTCGTGACC
>JBNMOZ010000105.1:0-12248 GCA_051276005.1 Bradymonadia bacterium
TCTCTTTGCCGCCGTGGATCCGGTTGCCCCGCACGATGGGGCTCGAGCGCGCCTTAACCTCGATGCCGGCGAGCGCGTTGCCCTCGATCTCGTTGTCTTCGTAGGTGCCGCGGCCGCGTGAATGCACGAAGACGCCGCTGGCCTTGCAGTGATGCAGTCGGTTGCGCCGCAGCAGGGGGTCAGCGCCATCGGCCACCTCGACGCAGGCCTTGCCGGCCGCGCTGATCTCGGTGTCGACGATGGCGCCACGGGCCTGCTTGCCGGCGATGAGCACCCCGGCCTGCCCGGTGTGATGCACCCGGCAATGGCGGATGAGCGGATCCGCGTCTCCACGAATTCCAATGCCGGCGAGGTCGCGGGCTTGGATGTGTACGCGCTCCATCAGCAAGCGACCGCGCATGATGTCGACGCCGTATGCGTTGCCGCCGGTCTGCTCGATCGTCAGGTCGGCGATGCGGCCTTGGTCGGCGTCAAACACGAGCGCGGCGACGTCGGCGACGCGAATGCGAATCTCTGCGATCGGGCCTTCGCCGACGATGCTGACGGCGCGTTTGATGAGCAGCGGCTCAGTATATACGCCCGGCATGACGCGGATCTCGTCGCCGGCTGCGGCGGCGGCGAGCGCGTCGGCGATGTTGGCAAACTCGCCGCCTTTGCCGACGCGATGTACCTGCCCGGGCTTGGGCATTTTGATGTTCGGTTCGGGCAATCGAGGCACGTCGAGCGCCTGCGATGCCGGCGCGGCTGACGCCGGGCTCGCGGGCGGCTCAGACAGGGCGCTCGTTGGCGCGGTGTCGGGGATCGCGCTGGTCACATCGGCTGGCGCGAGGTCGGGGGGGGCCGAGCGCCCGCTCAGGGCTGTGCTCGCGGGGGCAGCGACCGGCCGCTGGGCCGGCGTATTGCGGGGCTCCTCACAGCCCATCAGCGTCGAGATCAGGGCCACGGCGACGACGCGGTGATGGATCATGCTGCTCCTTTAAGGCGGACCAGCAGAACCATCGCCCAAGAATTTTCGATTGCCTAGAATATCGAGATTTATCCGCCGGCGCGCTTCACCCGCAGGCTCAGAGCACCGCGCTACTGCGCGACGGGCTCGTCCTCGAGCACGATGAGCGCGACGCCCGCATCGACCAGGTCACCCGCAGCGCAGCGCACCTCGGCGATGACGCCATCGACCGGCGCGTTCAGGCTCTGCTCCATCTTCATCGCCTCGAGCACGACGAGCGTCTGACCCTTGACCACCGCGTCACCCACAGCGACGGCGACCGAGACCACTCGGCCGGGCATGGGCGCGATCAGGCCACCCGACGCCTCGTCGGCCTCAACCGCGGGAAAGCGAGGGACAGCAGTCATTTGAGACCAGCCGTCGGGTCCAAAGACATGCATCGTGTCACCGGATTGCACCCAGCGATATGCCGCGACTCGCTCGCCGATTCGACAGCGCGCTTCGCCGTCCCCCCCGGACCATTGGCTGAGCGTGACCTCGATCTCACCGACTCGCATGTGCATGCCGGCGGGCCCCGCGTCGCGGTACTCGACGACCCGCACGCGCTCGTCGGCCAGGCGCCACTCACGGCTTTGCCAAAGGCCGCGATTGTTCCGAAATCCGGTGCGAATTGCGGGCAGTCGACTTGAGGTCTTCAGCAGCGCCCGGGTCGCGACGAGGGCATGCCGATGGGCGCGCGCCGAATCAAATGTCGGTCGCCAATCGGCGAGGTGGGTCGGTATGAAGTGGGTGTTGATGGCGCCTTCGATGAACGCCGCGTGGGTCACGACGGCGGTCAGAAACTCTTGATTCGTGGTCACGCCCACCACCCGCAGACGCCGCAACGCCGCGCGCATCTTGCGCAACGCCTCGGCCCGATCGGCGCCGTGCACGATGAGCTTGGCGAGCATCGGATCGTAGTGCACCCCGATGACGCTGCCGGTTGAAACACCGGTGTCGACGCGTACGCCCTCACCCGCGTCGAAGAGCGCGAGCGTGCCCGTGCCGGGCAAGAAGCCGTTGGCCGGGTCTTCGGCGTACAGGCGGCACTCGATGGCATGCCCCGCGGGCACAATCGCAGACTGCGGCATGAGCGCTTCGCCGCGCGCGACCCGAATTTGCCAGGCCACCAGATCGATGCCGCAGACCGCCTCGGTGATCGGGTGCTCGACCTGCAGGCGCGTATTGACCTCGAGAAAGTAGAAGTCGCCATCGGCGTCGAGGATGAACTCCACCGTGCCCGCGCCGCGATAGTCGAGGGCCTCGCCCGCCGTGACGCCCGCCTCGCACAGGGCGGCGCGCGTCGCCTGGGGCAAGCCGGGCGCTGGGGTCTCTTCGACGATCTTTTGGAAACGTCGCTGGATCGAGCACTCCCGCTCGAAGCAGTGCACCACCCTGCCCCGCCCGTCGCCGAGGATTTGCACCTCGATATGCCGGGGCGATTGAAGATAGCGCTCGACCACCAGCGTCGCGTCGCCAAAGGCCGAGGTGGCCAGACGCCGCGCCTGCGCGATGGCGTCGGGCAGATCCTCGGCATTGCGCACGATCGACATGCCCTTCCCGCCGCCCCCCGCCGCCGCCTTGACGAGCATCGGGAAGCCGATCGCCGTCGCTTCGGCGATCAGGCGGGCGTCGGTTTGATCATCGCCGCCGTAGCCCGGGACGACCGGCACACCGCGCGCCGACATCAAATCGCGCGCGCGGGCCTTGCTGCCCATCTGGCGCACGCTGTCGGCGGTCGGACCGATGAAGATCAGGCCTGCCGCCTCGACCGCCTCGACGAATTCGGCGTTCTCGGACAAGAAGCCGTAGCCGGGATGGATCGCTTGCGCGCCCGATGCCTGCGCTGCGGCGATGATCTTGTCGATGCACAGGTACGACTCGGTGGCCGGGGCTGGCCCCACACAGATCGCAAGGTCGGCCGCCCGCACATGGGGCATGTCGGCGTCGGCCTCGCTGAAGATCGCGACCGTCTGCAGGCCCATCGAGGCGCAGGTGCGCATGATCCGCACGGCGATCTCGCCGCGGTTGGCGATCAGGACTCGATCGAAGTCGATCATTGCCCGCCCCTCAATGCCGGAAGACGCCGAAGGCCATGGTGCCCTCGATCGCCTGGGTGTGAATCGTGGAGAGGCTGATGCCGATCACGTCGCGGGTGTCGCGGGGATCGATGATGCCGTCGTCCCAGAGGTGCGCGGTGGCGTACCAGGCCGTGCTCTCCTTGCCGATCTGATCGGTCAGCATCTTCTTCATCATCGCCAGCTGCATCTCATCGACGGGCTTCCCATTTCGATCCGCCGCGCCGCGTTTGACGATCTCGAGCACGCCCGCGAGCTGCTCGCCGCCCATCACCGCGATGCGATGGTTGGGCCACGAGAAGACGAAGCGCGGATCGTAGGCGCGGCCGCACATCGCGTAGTTTCCTGCGCCGTAGCTGGCGCCCATCATGATCGTGATCGCGGGCACCGTGCTGTTGCTCACGGCGTTGATCATCTTGGCGCCCTGCTTGATGATCCCGCCTTGTTCGTACGCCGTGCCGACCATGAAGCCGGTGATGTTTTGCAGGAAGACCAGCGGCACCGACTTCTGGTTGCACAGCTGGATGAACTGCGCGCCCTTCTCGGCCGCTTCGCCGAAGAGCACGCCCTGGTTCGCCAAAATGCCCACCGGGTAGCCGTGGATCGACGCCCAGCCGCAGATCAGCGTCGGCCCGTAGAGCGGCTTGAAGGGCGAGAAGCGGGAGCCATCGACGACCCGCGCGATGACCTCCATCGCGTCGAACGGCACGCGAATATCGGCGCTGGCGATGCCCAGCAGGTCCTCTGGATCATGCGCGGGCGGATCGGGCTCGAAGCGCGGCTCTGGCCCCTGCTTCTGCCAGTTCATATGGGCGACGATCTCGCGCCCAAGCCGGATCGCGTCGCGCTCATCGACTGCCAAATAGTCGCTCACGCCGCTGACTTTGGCGTGCATGGCCGCGCCGCCCAGGCTCTCTTCGTCGGCGTCCTCGTTGGTCGCCATCTTCACCAGCGGCGGACCGGCCAAATAGACGCGAGCGGCGTCCTGCACCATCACGACGTAGTCGCTCATGCCGGGGATGTAGGCGCCACCGGCGGTTGAGCTGCCAAACACAAGGCACACCGTTGGCCGGCGCGCCTTGGAGTTGCGCGTGATGTCGCGAAAGTTGCGCCCGCCCGGCACGAAGATCTGCGCCTGTTGCGGCAAATCGGCGCCGGCCGACTCGGTCAGGCTGATGCTCGGCAGGCCGTTTTGTGCACCGATATCGGCGACCCGGCGCGACTTGGTGACCGACCACGCGTTCATCGCGCCGCCCTTGATCGTGCTCTCTGTCGCGCTGACCAGGCACTCGACGCCGCTCACGACGCCGATGCCCGCGATGACGCTGGCCCCCGGCTTGACGCCCCCGCCGACATCGAAGCCAGCCAACGGACACAGCTCGAGGAAGTGCGCGTCGCGATCGAGCAGCAGCTCGACCCGCTGGCGGGGCAGCAGCTTGCCGCGGGCCTCATGTCGAGCCGTGTACTTGGGCCCCCCACCGGCCCGAGAGCGCGCCAGGGCCTTGTCGAGCTTTTCGAGCGCCTCGAGGTTGGCGGCCTGGTTCGACTCGAACGTGGCTGAGCGGGTGTCCACGCGCGTTGGGAGCGTTTGTCCAGGTGACCGCTGTCCGGACGAGGCGCCTGCACCCGAACTCAACGCGTAACCCCGAGGATCTGGCGGGCCTGCGCCGGGCTGGCGACGGTGCGCCCCCGATCGACGGCGATGGCGGCGAGCGCCTCGATGAGCGGACCGTTGGAGTCGGTCTTGGTGCCGTCGGGCAAATAGAACGTGTCTTCGACGCCGGTGCGCAGGTGGCCGCCCAACTCTGCGGTGCGCGCGTGCACGTCCCAGACCTCTTGGCGCCCGATGCAGATCGACTGCCAATGCGCGCCTTCCGGCAACTCATCGATGAGCAGCGGCAGCCAACTGGACTTGCAGGGCATGCCCGAGGCGACGCCCATGACCAGCGAGACATGGGTGTTCGCTATCGGCAGCAGGCCGGCCTGCTGGAACATGCCAATGCTGCGCACGATGCCGGTGTCGAAGCACTCGCACTCCGGCACAATATCGTTGTCGGCCATAACCTTGAGGAAGCGCTCGATCTTGGAGACCGGGTTGTCAAAGAGCATCGGCGGCCAGGCCCACTGACCGTTGCGCCGTACCTTCAGGTAGTTGAGCGAGCCGCTGTTCATCGCCGCGACCTCCGGCTTGACCCGCTCGAGGCAGGCGACGGGCGCCGAGATGTCGGCGCCGAAGACGCCGGTGGACATGTTGATGATCACGCCCGGGCAGGCCGCGCGGATCGCATCGCAGATCTCGGCGGCGATGCTCGGATCCCAGGTCGGCAGGTAGCCCATGTTTGGGCGCTGGTCCCTGAAGTGACAATGCATGACGGTGGCGCCCGCTTCGAAGGCGCGCCGTGCCTCGGCGGCCATCTGCTCGGGAGTGACCGGCACGGGGTGTTGTGCCGGATTGGTGAGCACGCCCGTCAGGGCGCAACTGATGACAGCAATGTCGGGCATGCAGACCTCAATGATGATGACAGCGAAGACGGTAGACAGGCCCACTTGGCACCGTCAACAAGACCCGGTAACTCCAAAGACTTGATTTTCCGGCCGAGTTGCGTTTCTCTCCCGGCGTCTGCGCCTGAGTGCAGCAAATAAAAAAAACGCGCCGAAACATTAAGCGCGCAAAAGGAATACAAAATGACTCTCGGTAACAAGTTGATCGCCAGCATGCTCTTCCTCGCCCTCGGCGGCCTCACCGCATGTGGCGGCGCCAGCGCGATGATGGACAAGGCCGCAGCCGACGCCACGAAGGCCGCCGAAGCCGAGGCCGCCAAGGCGAAGGCCGGCGCGACCGCCGACCTCGAAGCCAAGGCTGAGGCCGCCAAGGCCGACGCCGTCAAGGCCGGCGAAGATGCGACTGGCATCAAGGCCGACACGGTCACCGACGCAGCCTCGATGGCCGTGAAGACCCCCGCAGAGCTCAAGGTCGAGGCCGAGGCCAAGGCCAAGCTGGAAGCCGAAGCGAAGGCCAAAGAAGCGCTGGGCACCAAGTAAGGCGTCCTCTCGGCGTCGAATTTGACGCCGTCCCCCCTCTCGCGCGCCGGCGTCCGCTGGCCACGCGCTTCAAAGCTCGCCCGATCGCTATTCGAAGACGGACGCCAGGTCGCCCGAGTCGACGCCCTCTCGGACCGTGCGAATGTCGTGGTACGCCACGGCCTCAGCGACGCCGCGCAGGCTCATGAACACGACGCTCACAGCCACGACCGCCCAGAGATACAGCTTCACATCGTCCATCGACGGACCATCGCTGATCAACAGGCTCTCAACGACCTTGCTCAGGATGTTCTCGATGACGCCGATCAGAAAGAGCACGCCGAAGATGGTGCCTCGCGAGCCCTTCGTCAGCTCGAAGCTGCGCTTCATCGCGGCCACCGCGTTGACGCCTTCGACGGCGGCAGCCGGCACCGCCAACGAGAGCACGAGCGAGGCGTAGATGCCGGGAATCAGCAGGACAATCGTCAGCATGCTGCTCTCGTACGCGCCCTTGGCATAGCCCCAGATCAGCGGCCCGAAGAACACGCCCACCACCGCAGCGACGGCGACACCGGTGGTGACGATGGGCACGAGGCGCGTGAGGCCCGCTGAGATCGCGGTTGATATCGGCGCCGCGTCGCCGCGCAGCGTGCGAAAGACGCTGTACGAGACCAGCCCGGTGATGACGTTGCTCAACAACAGCGCCGCCAGCGCGAGCACCGCTGCAAAGATGCCCAACCCCGCCTGGTCCAGCGCCCCCGTCAACACCGTCCAGGCATAAACCAGCAGCGGCACGCAGGCCACGCCCGCCAGGATGAGATACACGAGGACGTTGCGAAACCAGACCGAGAAGGTCCGCTTGAAGATGCTTCCGGCGCTGATGATGACCACTGACTCTCCCGACGGTGAAGCAGCCCCAGGTTTGGACAGCCGACAGCACGGATAGCACACGCACTGCGTACCGTCTTGGCTCGACGGCCGACAGTCGACAGACTCGAAGGTCAACGCAGGCTGCGGTGGATGGGCTCTGCGGGCGCTAGGCGCGACGGCCGCTCTGGCCCGTCTGGATCGCGCTGCCGATCAGGTGCGCCAGCCGCAGCGCCTCGGGCACATGCCCTCGATCGGTGAGCTGTTGCAGCGCCTGGGCCGTCACATCGGGCGGCGCGCCGATCACCTGGAAGCAGAACGGCTCTACGCAGTAGATGGGCCCCGCGCGCTCGACCAGCCGCAGCCGCCGCTCAGCGTCCGCAAATCGCCCCAGGGCGCGCCGAATCGCCGGCATGTCGGGTGGGCGACGCGTGACCGCGACGCAGGGCCGATCGACGGCTTCAGCCAGCGCTGGCAAGTCGATGAGGTTAAAGCCCCCCACCGCCAGCCCGTCGATCAGCACCAGGTGGACCTGCGCGTGAAACTTGCTCTGCGTGCACAGGGTCGCCAAGACCTGCGTCGCGTCGGCGCCGTCGCGCTCAGCCTGGCCCCAGAGCATGCCCTCGAACCGCGTGCCGGCACAGACGATCCCGCTGACGTTGACGTGCGCGTCGTCGGTACTGAAGGGCGCGTCGTCAAAGCCGATCACCCGCAAGAGCTTGTGTGCGCGCAAGGCGTCGGCCAGGGACTTCATGCGGCCACAATGCCCACTTGACCCGAGCGGGTCGATACAAGAAAGGTAGCCGTTGTATGCACGGAGACCCGACATGACTCGATCCTTCATCGCGCTCGCACTCCTTGCCTGGGGCTGCGACTCAGACTTGCCGCCTCAGATCACCGCGTGTGATCAGCTCGCCCTCGACGACGCCGAGGAGATTGCGACCTTCCTGACGCTCAATAACGGGCTGACCTGCGACTTCGCAGACCCGGCCGACGGTGCGCAATACGCGTGTAACCGGGGTCCGCTGCTCACCGTCTGCGGCGCGCCGAGCGACATCACGACAGCCGGCTGCAACTGCATTGAGGGTGAAGTGGAGTGCTTCGAGCGCCAGGACGAAGCCGACCGCGCCAACGAGATGTGCGGCAGTTGATCGCGCTGAGGCGGGTCGGCATGCTGACACCATGCTCAATGCTCGCCTCTCGATCGCGCTGACCCTCTGCCTGACGGCGGTCTATGCCGTCCCGGCCGCTGCGGAGGAGATCGCCTTCGTCTCGCTTGAGCCGGGCCTGTCCCTGGCGACCCTGACCGCGCCGCCGCCCGCGCTGTCGGGCGAAGCCGCACCGTCCGATCCGGCGCTGTATATACTGCGCGTCGATCCCAAACGCTTCGCCCTGAAGTTGCTGACAGCCGCTGGCCGCGGCGAAACACCCACTACGGCGCGCGGTTGGGCCCAGCGAGTGCCGGGCGTGCGCGCGACGATCAACGCGAACATGTATCAGGCGGATCACCGCACCAGCGTGTCGCTGATGCGCGGGCCAGGCTTCGTCAACAACCCGAAGCTGTCCAAGGACAACACGGTGTTGCTCTTCAACCGCAAAGGCACGGTCGGCCCCCACGCGCATCTCGTCGACCGCAGTTGCGAGGCGTTTGAGACGCTGAGTCCGCGCTATCGGGCGGCGGTGCAGTCAATCCGCATGATCGACTGTACCGGGGCGAACGTGTGGGCGAAGCAGCCGCGCCGGTACAGTCACGCGGTGATTGGCGAGGATGGCCAGGGCAACCTGCTCTTCATCTTCGCGCGCGCCGCGTGGCGCACCCATGACTTCGTCAACTACCTGCGCGCCTTGCCGCTTAACATCGTGCGTCTGCAATATGGCGACGGCGGGCCCCCCGCTCAGTTCTACCTCAAGGCCGGCGCCGTCGAGGTCAACGGCCACGGGGCCTATGAAGGCAAGCTGCGCCGCCACTTGAGCCTGGTCGCCTGGCCGATCCCCAACGTGCTGGCCATCGTCCCGCGCTGAACAGCCCTCGGTGGTCAGCTGGCCGTCGCCGCGACTCTCGCGCCGAGCAGGCCTGGATCGGGGTGGGTGATCACGAAGATGGGCACCGTCTTCAGCAGCTCGCCTGCGCGGCCCTTGTCTTCGAATGCGGCTCTGAAGCGCGGCGTGAGCAGGGGCAGAATGCGCGGCGCGATGCCCCCACCGATATAGACCGCGCCCGCGTTGCATTGCAGCGCCAGGTTGGCCGCCTCGTCGGCGAGCGCGTCGATGAACATCTCAACCGCCAGTCGACAGGTCGCGCAGCGGCCCGAGAGCGCATCAGCGGTGATGCGCGCCGGATCGATCGGATGATCGGCCGACGCGCCGACGTCACAGAGGTAGCGGTGGATCTCGGCCAGGCCGGGTCCGCTGACGACGCGCTCCACGCTGACGTGCGGACCGAATCGTTGCGTCAGAGACTCGAGCAGGCCGCGGGCTCTTGCGTCGCGCGGGGCGAAGCGCTTGTGCCCGCCTTCGCCTGGGACGACCAGCATCCCGCCGTGGCCGTCAGGCACCAGCAGCGCCTCGCCAAGACCGGTGCCCGCGCCGACGACCACCAAACACTCGCCGGGATGCTGCGCGTCGACCGATGCGGGGAGCGCATGGCGATCGGCATCGCCCAGAGCCGAGACGGCCAGCGCCTGCGCGTGAAAGTCGTTGATGACCTGCACCGAGATCCCGAGCTCAACAGACAGCGCGTCCGCGTCGAGTTCAATGCCGACGTTGGTTAACCAAGCCCGCCGACCGACCACCGGCCCCGCGACCGCGAGGCAGGCTCGATCGACGCCGGGGTGCGCGGCGAGCATCGCCCGAATTGGCCCGAGGACCCCATGGCGTGTCGCGGTGTCGACCCGCGCAATGCAGGTCGTGTCGGCGTAGACGGCGAGGCGAATGTTCGTCCCGCCGATGTCTGCGAGAAGGCATCGCATGCGCGCTGCGCTCCTTTCGTTGAAGGCTCGGTGACTGAGTAGCACACCACCCGTGATCAGGCCGATCGAGGATGCTATGGTTCTGTCGTGATTATCGCAGATGCATCCGTCTGGCGCGCCGCCCTTGATCCAACCACGTTGGATGTTTGCGCGCGCGTCGCCGATTTGTGGGCACGCCGTGAACTCACCTCGCCCACCGCAGTCTTCGCACAGCTCCTCTCCGAGACCGATGTCGCCACCGATATCGCGCAGATCCGAAGCTGGGCGACTACGGTGACGACGGTGACGACTCCGAACGAAGCCTGGCTTGCGGCCGGCGATCTTGCCGCGAAGCTCCGAGACGCTGGCGATCTACTCAACATCATCGACGTCCTGGTGCTCGTCACTGCTGTGCGCGAGGGCGCGCCCGTGTGGACGCTGAGCCGACCCGTAACGCTCGCCCTGAATACCCTGCCCATCCAGGCCTGGCAGGCCGACCAGCGCCGATAGGAACATTCATGTCTGACGCGTCCGCCGCACACCCCATCGATGCGCAGCTTGGCATATTGCACGCCAACCGCACCGCCTGGGCCCGCCTCCCGATCGCACGCAAGATCGAGTATCTCGACGCGTTCATCGCCGGCACCGCCGCGGCCGCCGACGCACAGGTCGAGGCCGCGTGCGCCGCCAAGGGCATCACGCGCGGCTCGCCGCAAGAGTCTGAAGAGTACTTCGCCGGCCCGGTCGTACAGATTCGCACCGCGCGCCTGATCGCAGACTCGCTGCGTCGCGTCGCCGCAGGCAAGGCCCCCTACGCAGACGACGCGGTGAGCGTCGACGCTGACGGCCACACCTGGGTGAAGGTCTTTCCCACCTCACGCATCGATGCGCTTTCGTTCACCGGCTTCACCGCGCAAGTGCGCATGCAGGATCACGTCACGCCGACGACCCTGCGCACGCACACCGCCTCGTTCTATAGCCAGACCAACCCGCAGGGCGCCGTCGCCCTGGTCCTGGGTGCCGGCAACGTGGCCAGCATCGGCCCGCTCGACGTGCTGCAGAAGCTCTTCGTCGAGGGGCAGGTGTGTATCCTCAAGTACAACCCGGTCAACGCGTATCTCGCGCCGTTCATCGAGCGCGCGTTCAGCGATCTGATCCGCGATGGCTTCGTGCGTACCGCCGCGGGCGGCGTCGAGTTGGGGCAACATCTGTGCACCCATCCGCTCGTTGAAGAGATTCACATCACCGGCAGCGATCGCACCCACGACGCGATCGTGTACGGCGTCGGGCCCCAAGGCGCGGCCAACAAGGCGGCCGATACGCCGATCAACCCGCGCCGATTGACCAGTGAGTTGGGCAACGTCAGCCCCGTTATCGTCGTGCCTGGCCTCTGGACGGGCAACGAGCTGCGGTTTCAGGCCGAGCACGTCGCCACACAGCTGGCCAATAACGGCGGGTTTAACTGCAATGCCTGCCGGGTGATTATTCTGCATGCGCAGTGGCCGCAGCGCCGCGCCTTCATGGATGCGCTGCGCGCGGTGCTCTCTGCGGTGACCCCGCGCGTCGCGTACTACCCTGGTGCCGCCGATCGATACGCCCATTTTCTCGACGCCTACCCGCAAAGCCAGAAGATCGGACCGCGGATCGACGGAGGCCTGCCCTGGGGGTTGATCCCCGATGTGCCCGCCGACGACACGGGCCCTGCGTTCACCGAAGAGTCGTTCTGCGGGGTCGTGGCCCAGACGGCGCTCCCTGGCGCGGACGCGGAAGAGTTCCTGCGCAACGCGGTCGCCTTCTGCAATGACCGTTTGTGGGGCACCCTGAGCGCCAGCCTGATCGTCGATCCGCGCACCGCTGCACAGCTGGGCGAGGCCGTCGACGCCGCCATCGAAGACCTGCGCTACGGCACGGTGGTCGTGAACCATTGGGCAGCGCTGGCGTACGCGTTCGGATCGACGCCCTGGGGCGCCGCACCCGGCCATGTTCGCACCGACATCCAGAGCGGTGTCGGCGTCGTACACAACGCCTATCTACTCGAATCTGTTGAAAAAACCGTCATCCGCGGGCCGTTCAAGGTCAGCCCGAAGCCGCCTTGGTTCGTGACGCATAAGACGTCACACCGCATCGCGCGTAAGATGGTGGATCTTGAGAAGAAGCCGACGATGTGGCGGCTGCCCGGCATCGTCGTAGACGCGCTCCAAGGCTGACCGAATGCAAGACCGGGCTGACCGAATGCAAGACCGGGCTGACCGAATGCAAGACCGGGCTGACCGAATGCAAGACCGGGCTGACCGAATGCAAGACCGGGCTGACCGAATGCAAGACCGGGCTGACCGAATGCAAGACCGG
>JBNMOZ010000106.1:0-12202 GCA_051276005.1 Bradymonadia bacterium
CCAGCGGGCGCGTCACCAGCGGGCGCGTCACCAGCGGGCGCGTCACCAGCGGGCGCGTCACCAGCGGGCGCGTCACCAGCGGGCGCGTCACCAGCGGGCGCAGCAGCACCGCTCTGTTCCTTCATCTTGTCCATCTGCTCGAGGAACTGGATGGTCTGATGGATCGGATGGTCCTTCGCGGGCTTTGCGACCTCACGGAACCTGAGGTAATGCGGCAGAGCCGCCTTGGGCTTGCCCAACTGCTCCTCGTAGATCTTGCCGACGCGCAGCAGAACCTCGGGGTTGTTGTCGCGCAGGGTCAGGCTCTCCTCATACAGCTTGGCGGACGTCTCGTACTCGCCAGTGCCGTACAGCGAGTCGGCCTGGCCGACCATCGCTTGATAATGCTTCGGGAAGCGCTCACGCACCAACTCAAACTGCTTGAGGGCAGCGGTGTAGTCGAGATAGTCGAGATAGACCGACGCCAGGTTGAGGCGGGCTTCGTCCATCGTCGGATCGATGGAGACCGCCGTCTCAAACGACAGCACCGAGCGCGGGATGTTGTCCATCGCGTAGAACGTCAGGCCCAGGTTGTTGTGCGCACGCGCGTTCTTCTTCTCGTATCCCAGGGCCTTGTTGAACATCAGCAGCGCCAGCGGCAGCTTCTTCTGCTGAAGATAGATGAGGCCCAGGTTGACGATCGCTGGCACGTTCTTCGGCTGAACAGCGAGCACCTCTTTGACGTAGCGCAGCGAGGTCTTGAGGTCGTTCTTGGCCAGGTAGGCCGCCGCGAGGTTGTTGCGGGCCTGCAGATCGTCAGGCTTCTCGCGCAGAACTGACTCAAACTCGGTGATCGCCTGCTGCGGCTCGCCGCTGAGCAACAGCGCGCGCCCCAAAGCGAGCGTCACGCCGCGATCATTGACCTTCTTCTCGATGAGCTTGCGATAGGCATCGGCGGAGTCCTTGTGACGTCCGAGCCGCTCGTAGCTGTAGGCGAGGTTGAGCCAGGCGATCGTATAGTCGGGGTAGGCGCTGGTCGCCTGCGCGAACGACTCGGCCGCCGCAGTGTACTTCGCCGGCTTGGCCTCGAGGCTCGCGACGCCCGCCTTGAAGGCCGCGACGGCTGCGTCGCTGGGCCCGGTCGCGTTGGAATCCTTCTTGATGACCCGCTTGGCATCAGGCTGCTTGACGACCGGCGTACCGCCGCACGCCACCACCATCAGACCAACCAGCACGACACTCAGGGTTTGCAGCAACGAGCGCATCACTTTGCCCCCTTGTTCGTCTTGACCGTGGGCGTGGCCGCCTCGGCCTTGCCGCCCGCAGACTTCACAGCGTCCGCACCAGCGGCAGCTGCCTTAGCGTCCACGGCCGCCTTGGCGCCGGCAGCGGCACCCTCGACTGCGGCCTTGGTGCCTGGCTTCGCGCCGGGCTTGGGCGCGGCCTTCGGCTCGGGCTTCTTCTGCATCATCATCTCGAGCTTGCCATTCGGATCCGAGATGAAGTTGGTCGAGAAGGTGGCAGGCACCTTCCACTCAGTGTTGACGACCGCGTCGTCGAGCACCGGGAACGCCTCGGGGCTGAGCTTGACGAGGACCGACGCCGACCGGCGCGACCACTCATTGTAGACGTGGTTCTTGTGGGCAAGCTTGAGCGCGCGGCTCATCGCTTCGATGGCCTTCTCTTGCAGCGGCGCTGCCTGGTCGTCCAGCTCGGCGCGATAGATGATCTGCTCGTCTTCGGTCAGCTCCTCTGGGATCGGCAGATCAAAGAGGCTCTTGGCGAACAGGTAGTAGCTCTCGCCGATGCGGAACAGGGCGCCCGCGCCGACGTCATGCGCCTTGAAGTCGAGCACCTCGAAGTAGATCGTGCCGACCTTCTGCAGCAGCTCGGCCTTCTTGACCAAGGTGCGGCGCAGCACGCTCTGCGGGAACGAGACCTTGACGGCCGAGAAGTCCGCATAGATGTACTCGCCCTGCTGGAAGCGCGCTTCAGCAGCCGCCCGCCGCACGAGCTTCGACTTGAGGGTCGTACCCGTCTTGACGGCGTCGTCGAGCTTCTTGAAGGCCTTGAGCGCCTTGTCGAGGTTGCGACCGGCCAGCTTGCGAGAGCGCTTGCCGCCCGCCTTCTGGTCGAGCTTGGCCTTGCGCAGATAGACGTCGACGACCATCTCGGGCTTCGCCTTGCCGAACTTCTTGATGTACGTGTCGTAGGTCTTATGGGCTGCCTTGTACTCGCTCTGCTTCTCTTGAAGCCGGGCGATCTCGAGGTACACCTCGTTGGTGTCTTTGCGCTTGGGGAACTTCTTGACGTAGGTCTGGTAGATCCCCTCGGCGCGGTCGAACTGCTCAAGCGCGCTGCGAATGGCGCCCGCATTGAACAGCGAGTCGGCCATCTGCGGCACATCGGGGAACGCCGCCATCTTCTCGAAGTAGTCAGCCGCCTTCTCGAACTCGGTCTGGCTCTCGTAGAGCGCGCCCAGCACGAAGTGCGCCTCGGTCGCTTGCGGCGACGACTTGTGGCGCTTGATCAGGCTCTCGTACAGGTCGATCGACTTCTCGGTCTGCTCCAGCTCCTCGGTGACCGCGGCAGCGTTGAACATGGCCGCGGGGGCCTGCTCATGCTTGGGGAACTCCTTGGCGAAGCGCAGCCACTGATCGACCGCCTTGTCCTTCTCGCCCTTGTCGCGCAGCTCGTTCGCGTAGTTGTTGATCGACACGGCGATCACGCCTTCGAGCTGCTTGCGGTTGAGCACCTTGTAGTTGCGCTTGCCCATCATGTAGCGCGCCCAGCGCTCCATCTGATCCCAACGCCGCAGGCGGTAGTTGGAGTCAAAGAGCGTGGCCGCAGCGAAGCTCGCGTAGCGATGCTTCGGGTGGTACTCCATGATGACTTCGAGGCGCTTGACGCCCTCCGCGTAGTGGCCGTTGTTGGTGTAGATCTCGGCCGCGCGAAATGAGATCGAGGGGACCTCGTCGTCCTTGGGGTAGGTGTCGAGATAGGTGGTGCAGGCGGCCAAGAACTTCAACGTGGGCGGCTTGAGCTCCACCTTGGGCTTGGGCTTGAACTCTTTGTCGTCTTTGTTGCGCTTCGTGTACGAAACGTCGGCGCCCTTGGCCTTCTTCTTGGCCTTCTTCTTCTTCTTGCCGATGTTCTCGATCCAGTCGGGCTTCTCGATGAGGCCCGCGTCGAACATCTGCGCCTCACGGCCCAGGATGACCTGGTAGGCGGAGTCCTTGGAGAACTTGCCCTTGGCATCCCGCTTGACCGTGGCGCCATACCAGGTCGCCGAGTTCTCCCAATCCTTCATCTGATAGAAGAAGATCTCCGCGAGGTAGAACTCCTTCTCGTACAGCGTCTTCGACTTGGGGAAGTTGCGGATGTAGATCTCGTAATACTTCGCCGCGCTCTTGTAGTAGGCGTCAGCTTTGTCGGCGACGTTCTTCTTCTCGAGCTCTTGCGCCTTGGAGTGGTAGGTGCCGATGAGCCAATCGATCTGCTCCTCGCGATACTGCGTCGCGCGGGTCATGGCCTCTTCTTTTTCCTTGTTGACCGTGTACCAGGAGCCCTTGGGGTCGAGGTAATCGAAGAACCGGTTGATGACCTTGTCGGCCGCTGCCAGGTTCTCCTGCTTCTTGTACGCCGCGGTGATGTACTCGGCGTACTCGGGCACCTTGGGGCCCTGCTTCTGGGCGCCAATCAGGTACTCGTAGACCGCGACTTCGAGGTCGGTCTTGTCCTGCTTGTTGTAGATGCGCGCGATCTTCTCAAGATAGCTGACGGCGAGGTCGTCGCCCCCCTTCTTGCGGAAGTAGTCGCGGGCGCGCTTCCAGCCGTCATCCACCTCGGCGTACGCCAATGCCATGCCGTTGTAGGCTTGGTTGGTGAAGTAGACCTTCTTCTTCTCTTTGCCAGACGAGGCGTCGGCGACGTTCTGGAACGCCTTGATCGACTCCTCGTACTCCTTGAGGTTGTAGTGCACGTAGCCGAGCTTGTAGGTCGCGTAGGCGACCTCGGTGCTGCTCTTGTCTTCGACCACCTTGAGGTAGTTCGTCTTCGCGGCGAACAGCAGGTCGTTGTCGAAGTAGTATTCGCCGACGGCCAGGTAGGCGCGGGTGACGAACTTGCTCTTGGGGTACTCGCGGGTCAGGCGCAGCATGTAGCCGGCGCCTTCCTTCTTCTTGCCCGCCGACTGCAAGCCACGTCCCAGGTAGAACATGACCGCGTCGATGCGCTTGTAGTTGGGAAACTGCTTGAGCAGCGTCTTGTACTCTTTGAGCGCCTTGGAGTAGTCGGGATCGGGCTCTTCGGGCTTCTTCTTCAGCGTGCCGTTGAAGTGGGCCTCGATCTGCTTGTCGTACTGTGCGCGCTTGAGGAAGTAGCGGTACTTGCCCTCGTCCCACTCGCGCTCGGCGATGCGGAAGAGCAAGTCGGCCTTGTTCTTGTACTGCGGCTTGTCGCGCAGAATCTTGCGCATCGACTTGATCTGGCGCTGGCGGACCGTAGAGAGCTTCTTCTCCTTCTTGGCCACCAGGGCGTCGACGCGGGCGCGCTCAGGATCGATCCCGGCCGCCTTCTCTTCCTCTTCACCGGGCTTGAAGACGTTGGCCGCCTTCTTCTCGCCCGTCTCAAGCTCAGCCTTCTTCTCACCCTGCGCGGAGGCCGTCGGGGCCAGCACACACAGCGAGAAGAGCGCGATCAGGGTAGACCTCATCATTGCTTGCAAACCCCCTTGAGATCGCTGCGATAGCTATTGATCTCGTCCGCCCAATACTCGCCTTCGAAGGGCCAGTTCAGGTACTTGTTGCCCACCAGGACGGTCGCGGTCGCCTGCGACTCTGCCTCTTCATCCTTCTCGGTGGTGACGCGCAGGACGCCCTCGATCTCAGCGTTGATCTCGTTGGCCTCGACCTCATCGATCTCGATGCTGATCTCGGTCATCTGGATCTCGAGGTCAGTGAGCCCGTCATCGAGCTCCTGCAGCAGCTGGTTGATCTTGATGCCCAGCGCGATGGCGCCTTCCTTCTGGCGGCTCTCGACCGTATCCAGCAGGCGGTTGGCCAGATCCTGCCCGAAGCGATCGCTGCTGCGCTTGATGCGCGCAACTTCACGCCGATACCGGGTGACCGTGGTGTACAGGTCGTAGAACTCGCTGTTCGAGATCACAGCCATGCGCAGCAGTCGCGGCAGCTCGACACCCTTGCGGGTCTGCTCGAGCACGAAGGCCTTGTAGAGCGACTCGGGCGAGGCGTACTCGGTCATGAACTGCGTCAGCGGCGCCTTGAGGGCCAAGAACTTGGTCTTGATGCGATCCATCGACTCGCGCGCCCACCTGAAGTGGCAGCGGTTCATGAAGACCGTCGCCTCGAGCAGGTACGTGTCGGGGATGTAGTAGTTCACCCAGGACGGACCATCGAGGGTGTGGAAGATGCCCATGCCGCGGGCCACGTCGCCCTTGAGGAAGTACGACCAGCCCGACTCGAGCAGCGCGTCGACATAGCTCGTCGAGTCGCTTGGCACCTTGCGGTAATAGTAGATCGCCGCGTCGAAGGACCCGAGGCTGTACGCGATGCGCGCCAGCGCCAAATAGGCGAGGTGCTCGATGCGATCCTGGCCCTGCTCTTCAGCCGCGTTGACCGCGCCCTGGAAGAACTGGGTGCCGCTGATGAGCTTCTGGGCCCACTCAGCGGTGCCCTCTTCGCCCGCTTCAAGCACGTTGGTCAGGCCGAGCAGGTACTGCGCATCAGCGTAGTCCAACGCGCCGTCCTTGACCTCGCCCAGGTACTTGCGCGCGTCGTCATAGCGCGTGTAATCGAAGAAGAACTTGCCCAGGAAGTAGTTGTAGCTGTCCTGGAAGCCCTGGTCGAAGTTGCCTACGAAGTGATTCGTGAGCGACTCAAGGGTCACCGGGTTGTAGCTGATGCTGCGTGAGCAGGCCCGCAGACCCTCGAACGCCGGCTCGAACAGGTCGCTCTCGGAGCCGTTGCCCAGCAGGTCTTCGAAGATGCCGGCCGCGTTGCCGTACAGCCCCAGCCCTTGCAGCGCCTTCGCGAAGCCCAGGCGGGCGCGATCGGTGCTCGGCTTGCCGGGCTCGGCCTGCTGAATGAACCGATCGAACTCTTTGATCGCGCGGTAGTATTTGCGATCGCCAAGCGCCTCGTTGGCCTGCTTGAGGGCGAGCGCGACGCGCTTACGCTCTTCGGCCTGCATCTTTTGGCGCTCGATGTCGGCCGCGCGTCGCTGCGCTGCCTCGATGCGACTCTCATCTTCAATCTTCGACTTGGCCGCGTCCTCGTCGGCCTTCATCTTCTCGAGCGGATCGATCTCGACAGCCGGCTCGGGCGGCGGCTCGGGGGCAGGTGCCCCACCAGCGCCGCTCGACGCGACCATGGCGTCGATCACGGCCGCGTCTACGCCTGCGTCTTCAAGACGCTTCTTGTCGGCTGGGGTCAGGGTAAAGGTCGAGCCGGTGCTTTGGATCGTCTGTACGATCACTGATGCCGGCAGCTTCGACTGGTGCATCTGGATTACGTTATCGAGCGTGATCGCCCAGGCCGAGTTGGCCATCAGAAGGACCAGCGTCGCGGACACGATTGAGGTCCAGATCCGCCCGGATCGGAACCGCGCCGTCCGGAGCGCTCTGCGGTGCGTCGCCATCTCGCCCCCTTAAATCGTGAAGCCGAGACCGAGGCTGAGCTCGACCGGCGTCGAGATGCCACCGCCAAACTTCTCAAAGAAGAAGTGGCGGTACTCAGTGCGGATGTTGATGAGGTCGGTCACGAACCAGCGGAAGCCCAACACGGTGTTGCCGGCGGGCTTGCGCGTCGCTTGGCCGTTGGGGTTCTCCTCGTCGAACTCGGTGCTGTGCACGACGCCGCCGCCGAGACCGATGAAGGTCTCGAAGTGGGTGAGCTTCGTGCCGAGCAGGCTGACCTTGCCGTAGATCGGGGCCCAAAGGATGTTGACGCCGTAGTAGAGGTCGATGACCTCCTGGATGTCGGCGCGCTTGAGGCCAATGGTGTCGACCAAGAAGTTCGTCAGGTCAGAGTTGACGTCGATGGCGTATGCGAACGACGCCTCGACAGCGAAGGCCTCTGAGAAGTTGTAGCCGACGCGCCCGATGACCGGGTAGTAGACCAAGAAGTCGTCGTTGGGGATGACCCCGCCGACGAGGGTCACGTCGATGCGACCGTCTTTCTCGAACAGACGCCGCTCAACCACCTCAATGGCGCGGCGCTTGCCCCAGAAGAGCTGCAGGTCTTCGTCGAGTGCACGCTCTGCCTCAGTGGCCGAATCGTCCGCCTCGGCGGCATCTTCCGCAGCATCTTCCGCAGCATCTTCTGCGGTGTCAGCCGGGTCGTCAGCGACCGGGGCATCTGCTGCCGCCGAATCTGCCGCCGGGGCGTCTGCGGCCGGTGCTTCGTCCTGGGCCATTGCGGGCGCAGCGAAGAGAACGGCCAGCGCCGCAATCAACATCGGGACCTTGCTCATCGGGTTCACGCTTCCCTTGCTCAATCTCTGGGCGTGCCGACGCACGCGCGGCCGCTCTGGTTGAGGCCGGCTATCTGGTTGTGGGCTGATCATGGAGTCGAGGTCGCCAGTGAGGTCTAGACTCACTTGGCAAACCACAGTCGAGTGTCTTCGAAGTCACGCTGAGAGTCGCGCGACAGCGCCAAGCGCGCGGTGTGCTCGGCGACGGCGCCCAACGCGACCTTGAGCTGCGTCGACACCAAGTAGGTATCGGACGGGAAGGTCGGGTTCGACAACGTCGTGGTCGTCCGTACCTTCCATGCGCCACGTAGTCGATTCTTCAATAAGTTCGGCAAGTTCGACCGCGGATCCGTAAACTCCTTGGGATCCTCGACGAAGATGTGCTCGCCGCCCGTGGCGCATGCCAACTCGACCAGCTTGGCATCCCGGCCCAGCGGATAGCCCGCCGACGGGGGCGGCTCAAGCTGCACGACGAAGACCGGGACGCCGGCCGCCTTGTAGTCGGCGATGGCCTTGTCGAGGCCGGCGCGATCAGCCGTGTCGGTCGGGTCGCCCGTCTCCACACCGTCAGTGAACAGCACTAAGGCGCCGTTCAAGTCGTTGTCGCCGTTGGGCTTTCTGATATTCGGCAGCAGCACGCTGGTGAGCGTGTCAGCCAGGGTGCGCGACAACGGCGTCGTGCCACTCGAGCCCGACTCAAGGTCGGTCAGCGCGTCGATGATGATGTCACGGTTGAGGGTCGGCACGGCCGGCCCGTCGTTGTTCTCACCGTCGTCGATGATGGGCAACTGCCCCTGGAACGACACGAGCGACAGGAAGACCGACGGCGACAGTTGGCCAACCAAGGTCCGGAAGAACGCGATGCGCTCGTCACGGATGTCGGTCGCAGAGTTGATGTCGACGCCACCATTGATCAGGTCCTCACCGATGAGGCTGCCGGAGTGGTCGATGGCAAACACGACCAAGCGCGCGTCATTCTTGCGGTCCTCACCGCCAGTGAAATCGTAGTTGACGGAGTTGGACAATAAGCCAACGCCGTCGCTGAGGCCCGAGTTGACGCCTGCTGCTGAGGCTTGAGCACCAGGGAATTCAGCATCGATCTGCTCCCATTGGAAACTCGAAGCGGTCAGCAACTCGGCGACCGTGCGGGTCTCTCGCTGCACCGAGTCGCCGGGGAGGATGCCCTCACCGTCCTGACCCAACAGGATGACTGAGACGTCAACCTGGCCCAGAGAATCTTCGGCTTTGCAGGCGCCAGGCACTGCGACGCCCGTGAAGGACGGCCGAGTGGGGTCAAGACCCACCGTAGAGTCACAGCCGCCCATGCAAAGGGCAGCGAGACCGAACGCCGTCGACAGGCGGAGTCCGTTTTTCATCGAGGGCCTTCTCCTCGGGGCGCCAGGCCCCGCCAACCGTGATCTTTAGTCGCGCGAACGCGCCTTGCTAGCACGCGTTCGGGGGGGTGTCAACGTCGCACCCCCTCTTATGCTCACATACCTCTCAAGCCCGAAGTGACCGTCTGGGTCCACCGGGTTTGACACCGTCTCGATGGCGCCCTTAGCCTTGCGGCGGGAACGCGAGAACGCTGATTTAACTGGTCAAGGCCATGTATACCCGAGTGAAAATTTTTGCACTGTGTCGCAACACGCGCACTCGGGAACGTCAAGACGGTAGATTACGGGGGTGAGGCGCGTACATACACGTACCTCTCGGAGCCGAAAATTTGGGGAGCTTTCAGAGAATGCAGAACGCAATCAAATGGTCACGCATGGCGCTGTGCGCGCTGGTCGTCGGTGGACTCGGCGGCCTGACGGCCTGCGATGACGAGGGTGGCGGCATCGGTCTCGCACAGACCGCATCGCTGCAGATCACACCGTCGACGTTGGTCTTTCCCAAGATTCAGCCCGGTGGCCAAGAAGAGCGCGAGGTCGAGGTGCGCAACGTCGGCACCGGTGTCCTGCTCATCGCCGACGTCGCTCTAAATGTGGGCGGCAGCACCGAGTTCGCGCTCTTCTATCGTCGTAACCAGGACGCCGAGCAGACGCCCGGCATCGGCGCCGATGGCGGTGACGGCTTCAGCTATCCGTTCCGCGTGCCCGCTGGCGAGTCGCTCCTGCTCAACGTGGTCTTCACTCCCGAGAGCGAAGAGCCGCGCGGCGGCGAGATCATTCTCACGACCAACGTGCGTGAGAATGGCGGCATCGCGGTCATCCCGATCGAGCAGTCCGACGTCGGCGCTGAGATCAACGTCTCACCGCCCACCGTCGACTTCGGTCGCGTGGCCGCTGAAGAAGAGAACGTTATCCCGGTCACCGTGACCAACATTGGGCAGGTCAACCTGACCTTCGATCAGCAGATGCTGCTCAACGGCTCGCAGGACTTCACCCCGCTCATCGGTGGCAAAGACCCGCGGCGCCAGCCCGAAGTCCTCGAAGATCCCGACGACGACGGCACGCCTGGCCTGTCGCCCGGCGCATCGTTTGTCATCGACGTGCGCTATGCGCCCCTCGTCGAAGGTCCCGACCGCGGCGAGCTGAGCATCTTCAGCTCTGACGCGAACCGCCCCGAGGTCATCGTGACCTTGTCCGCCAATGGCGCGACGCCGTGCATCGACGTCAACCCCGACGCGGTCGAGTTTCGCACCAGCTTGGTCAACCGCACCGACTCGCGGCCGCTCAACATCACCAGCTGCGGCGGCTCGCCCCTGTCGATCGAGCAGATCTTCATCGCGGAAGATTCGGACCCGGCCTTCGAGCTGGACGCCGAGAGCCTGCCGGAGCTGCCGGCCGAGCTGCCCGCCGCTGCCGACCAGGCGCCCCTGCCCAGCCGGGCGATTCGCGTGCAGTTCACCCCGCGTGAGCAGCGCATCTACAACGGCAAGCTCATCATCGTGAGCAACGCCGCCGGCGAGCCCTCCAAAGAGATCAGCCTGCTCGGCCGCGGCGTGCTCAACGCTTGCCCGCAGGCCCGCGCGGTTCAGGACGAGTTCCAGGTCGTGCCGCTCGACGTCATCACCCTCGATGGCTCGATCTCGATCGACCAGGACGGCCCGAACAACCAGCCGGTCGAGTACGAGTGGGTGATCATCAACTCGCCGGACGGCTCGACCTCGCAGCCCTACGAGCGCTTCTTCAACAACCAGCAGCCCGCCAACGGCGGCGAGCAAGACGATCGCACGACCCCGACGGCGCAGTTCTTCGTCGACCTCGCCGGCGTCTACACCCTCGAGCTGCGCGTGCGCGACAACTTGGGTCTGGGCAGCATTGAGTGCGAGAACCCGGCCGTCGTGACCATCATCGCGCAGCCCGACCAGGCCATCCTCATTCAGCTGGTCTGGAGCACCCCCACCGATCCCGACGAGACCGACAGCGGCGGCACCGACCTCGACCTGCACATGCTGCATCCCAACGCAGACAGCTGGTTCAGCTCGCCCAACGACTGCCACTTCCAGAACCCGGTGCCCGACTGGGGCCAGCTGGAGAACCCGGCCGACGATCCGTCGCTCGACATCGACGACATCAACGGCTCCGGTCCCGAGAACATCAGCCTGAACATTCCCGAGAACACTGAGGTGCTTGGTGCGCCGTACCTCATCGGCGTCCACTACTACAGCTCGCAGGACCGCCTGACGCAGTTCGAGTACGGCCCGAGCATTGCCAAGCTGCGCATCTTCATCGATGGCGAGCTGGCCTGGGACTTCACCGAGGACGACAACCCCGGTGAGCGCGAGATGCAGGCGCAGGATCACTTCTGGGACGCGGCGCAGATCGACTGGCCGTCACGGCGAGTGACCACCCGCAACCAGTACTCCGAGCAGCGCCCGTAGCGCCGCCGGAGAGATCCAAACCTCGACCCCGTTTGCGTTTCGCGGACGGGGTCGTCGTGTATCTGGGGGCTCGCAGTGGTCTGGAGGCTGGCAGCGTCGCGGATGCTGGTATGGTCTGGCGCTGGCATTTGCCCCCTGATTTCTGCGAAGGCTCTTTGGGCGGATGATGACTGGTGTGGATGGTGGCCGGACGACCGGTAGGAACCAAAGGAGGAGCGCGATGCGAAGGTGGACCCGGAGCTGTTTGACCCTGGGGTTGGTGGCGCTGTTCGCGATGGCGGGCTGTGATGACGAAGATTTCGGCAGCACCGAGACGCCGACCTTGCAGGTCGATCCGCAGGCCGGATTCATCTTCTCCAAGTTGGCAGCCGGCGAGGCGGCCGAGCGCGCAGTCGACATCGTCAATATCGGCTCAGGCACCTTGATTCTTCGCTCGATCGGTCTCGAAGACGAGTCCTCCAGCGGCGGAGAGTTCAGCCTCTTTCAGGTCATCGACGGCCGGCAGGAGGGCCCGCAAAGGATCGTCGAGATCGCGCCGAACGCCCGCGCCACGTTCCTGGTCGTCTACGCGGCGGCCGACGACAGCCCGTTCCCCGATCGCGGCGCGCTGGTCTTCGAGAGCAACGACCCCGCGAGCATCGCCAACAGCGTGCCCATCGTCACGGGCGGCGCGGGCGGCGAGATCGACGTGCGCCCGCAGAGCATCGACTTTGGTCGGGTGGAAGCCGGGCAAGAGGCCGCGCAACAGCTCACGGTGCGAAACAACGGCGTCAGCGACCTGATCGTCGACGGTTTCAGCACCAATGGCAGCCCCGACTTCAGCGCTCGATTGGGCGATCGCGAGCTCATCGGCGCGCTGAATCCGCCGATCGTCATCGGCAGCGGCGAGCAGATCGTGGTCGACGT
>JBNMOZ010000107.1:0-12196 GCA_051276005.1 Bradymonadia bacterium
GTGCTCCGCGATCTGGTCTTCCTCGGGGGCACCAAGGATCTCAGCTACGGCGAGAAGCAGATGCTCGAGCAGGCCCGCTCGCTCATCGTCAAAGAGGTCTCACTGGCCACCGAGCGGCCCGAGGACGTCGTCGAGCAGGAGCTCGACACCCTCTTCGCGGCGAGCTGATCGCCTCGCTCAGTACCAGACTGCGCCGCAATCTGCGGCGCAGTCTGGTACTGAGCGAGCACCGCGGCTTTAAGAGACCCTAAACTTCGGCCGCTCCACGTTGTCCTTTGTACGTCGGCGACGCGCGGTCTACTGTGCCGCCGGCCTCGCATCCAGGCTATCAAGGGGCGTGAATTCGAATATGAGCACCGAGCAGAACGACAAGACGCTGGACGCGCTCGAAGATGAGTTCGACGACGGGTGGGAGCCGCCGCCGCCGCCGCGCGGCGTAACCATGCGCAACCCGATCCTGCTCGTCGCAGTTTTGGCGGGCTCGATCTTCATGTTCGTCAAGTACCTGCCGCGCGTGACGTACATGTTCGACGCGCGTACGCCCGGCGAGTGCGGCAAGATCCACGAGCGCCCCGAGGCCCGAAAGGCTGGCGAGGCGCTGCCCCCGCTGACCCACGACAGCTACTGCACCGCGCAGGGGCTGGTGCAGAACTTCACGATCCTCGCGACGGGCGAGCCCAAGGCGAACACCGATCCCGCCAAGCGCAACGAGGGTCGCAAATATTACGTCAAGCTCGATGGCGACAAGGTCTTCGTGGTGCTCGCGGCCGATCGGCCCGACGTCATCAAGTACCGCGCGCGCCGCGGCAGCCTGCTGGGCTTCAACATCAACGAAGCCGGGCGCATGATCGATCCCGACGCCGACACGCTCTACAACGAGACCGGGCGTCGGCTGCGGCTGGAGTTCAGCACGCCCGCCACCGAGACGATCCGCATCTTCGATACGACCGACGATCCCAGCGCGCGTTGGCCGGCGCTGGTGGCCTGCATCTTCTTGTTGCTGACGGCGTTGTTGGCCCTGTTTGGGCTGATTCGGACACTCCGGCTACTGCTGGCGAAGTCTGAAGATGACGCCGATGACGCGGCGCCTTCAGCCGGCTGAGGCCGCCGCTGCCGCGCGCTCGGCCTGCAACTCTTCGAGTCGACCGCAGGCCACTTCATGAGCCTCGCCCACCACTTGCAGCTGCGGATCAGCTTGCGCGCAGGCCACGGTCGCCTGCGGGCAGCGCGTATGAAACCGACAGCCTGACGGCGGGTTGATCGGCGTCGGCACATCACCCTCAAGCAAAATGCGCGCGCGCTTGCCACCCGGCTTGGCGATGGGCACCGCGCTGAGCAACGCCTGCGTGTAGGGGTGTTGCGGGTTGTTGAAGATCTGATCAACGGGGCCGATCTCGACCACGCGCCCCAGATACATCACGGCCACCACATCGCACAGGTGACGTACGACGGCGAGATCGTGGGCGATGAACAAGTAGCTCAGGTCGAGCTCAGTGCGCAGATCTGCGAGCAGGTTCAGGATTTGCGCCTGCACCGACACGTCGAGCGCCGACACGGGCTCATCGCAGACGATGAACTTGGGGCGCACCGACAGGGCCCGTGCGATGCCGACGCGCTGGCGTTGGCCGCCCGAGAATTGATGCGGATAGCGATCGAGGTAGTCGGGGTCGAGGCCCACGCGGGCGAGCAGTCGGCGCACCTCGGCGCGCAGCTCGGTCTTGGTCGAGCAGATGCCGTGCAGCTTGAGCGGCTCGGCCAGCGTCTCGTACACGGTGCGCCGCGGGTTCAGGCTGCCGAAGGGATCCTGGAAGATGATCTGCATCTCGCGGCGCAATGAGCGCAGCTGCGAGCGAGGCAGGCCGATCAGGTCATGTCCGTTGAAGCGGATCGTGCCCGCGGTGGGCTCGATGAGGCGCAGAATGCAGCGCCCGGTGGTGGTCTTGCCGCAGCCACTCTCGCCCACGAGCCCGACCGCCTGGCCGGGCATCACGTCGATGTCGACCCCGTCGACCGCCTGCACCTGCCCGACGACCTTGGGCAGCAGACCGCGGCGAATGGGGAAGTACTTCTTAAGGCCCCGGACTCTCAGCAGCGGTTCGGTCATGGCGTCTCCTGGGACGGCGCACTCACCGGGATCGCAGACGGCGGTGCGGCAGACGGCGGTGTGGCAGACGGCGGTGTGGCTGAGGCGGGCGCCCCCGTGGGATCGACGACCTGCACCTTGGCGCCATCCTCGAGGCCACGCTGACCGAAGACGACCACCTGATCTCCCGCCGCGATGTCGCGCTTGACGGCGACATGCGTGCGATCGGCGTAGCCCAGATCGAGGGCGATGCGCTGCGCGGTGCTGTCGGTGACGCGGAAGGCGAAGGCGCGATCCTCGTCATAGATGACCGCGCGCTTGGGCAGCAGGACCGCGTCCTTGATCACGTCGACCACGATGCGAGCCCGCACGTACATGCCGGGGCGAAGGCGCAGCAGGGTCGACCCGGTGCCCACCTCGGCGTCGGGGATAGCGACGGTCACCTTGACCGTGCCGCTGCGCCCGTCGACGGTGGGCGCGATGCGTTCGACCGCGCCGGGCACGGACGCACCACCGACGCCGGTCGCATGTAGGGTCACCGGTTGACCCACGGCGAGCCGCGTGAGGTGACGTTCAGGCAGGCGCAGGTGCACGAGCAGGTCGTCCACGTCGGCGACATCGAACAGCGGCGTGCCCACTGAGATGGCCTCACCCGCTTGTGCGCGCCGCGCGGTGATCACGCCCGAGATCGGGCTCTTCACCTCGGCCAGCGCGCTCTCTTTGCTGAGTCGCTGTACCTCGAGGTTCGCCTGACGCAGCGCGAAGCGGGCTTCGTCGAGCTGTTGCCCGGGCACCAGGCCGTCCTTGGCCAGCTTGCTGAGCGCGCGCACATCTCGCGCGGCCTTGTCGCGAGAGCCGCGGGCCTTGCGCACCACGTCTGCGAAGGCGGGTCGCTGCAGCTGCGCGAGGGCCTGGTCGGCGGTCACCTGGGCGCCCTCTTCGACGTTGATCGCGCTGATCGTGCCCGCAACCTGCGCGCGCACGGTCGCAAACTGTCGTGCTTCAACGGTCGCGCTGCCCTCGACGCCATCAGTGATGGGGCCTTGGCGCGCCTCGACGACTTCGACCGGCACGGCGCCCGCGTCGGCCGTGCCCGTCTTGGCGGACCCCTGGCCATCCTTGCCGCCGTTGCCACAGGCACACAGCGGGATCACGACGAGACAGAAGAGGAGGAAGATTCGCATCGGGCGGCAGGGTACCAGTTGCGCAAATGCGGTACCATCGCATGATGCGCCCTGCCCCTCACCTGACCCCCCGACCGACTCCGCCAGCGCAGGCTTCGCGCCATACGCCGCAGCATGCTCCCCCACATGCAGCGCAGCATGCACCGCACCATGCGCCACCGCGCACACCGTCAGGTTGGGCCCTGCCAGCCCACGCGTTCACGCGCCGGCGGCCGCCGATCCCCGTGGGTGATCGCGAAGATGGCCGATTGTGGATAGCGCGGGCGGATGGCCGGGCGTTCGTCGACTGGGCGCGCGAACACCTCACACCCGACGCCGATCCGGCCTTCATTTTGGCGATTGGCGGCGTGATCGTGCCCCGACTGCGCGCGGCGCCCGAGACTCGCACGCGGTTCGCCGATGCCGAAGCGCTGGCCACGACCCTCGTGCGGTGCGTGCAGCCCGATCGCGCCCGGTTTCGTGCGCTGCGGCAGGCGTTGAATTGGTCGATCCTGCCGGCCGCGCGGGCGCTCGCCGTGGCGACCTTGACCGCGGGCATCACGCGCCAGCGCGGGATGGCGCATGGCTCGCAGGTTCAGTTGACGCTCGCGGGGCTGTGCCTCGACCTGGGGGCGACGCTGCTGCCCGAGGACGCACCGCCCGACATCGCGCGTCGTCATCCGTTGCTGGGGGCCGATCTATTGGTCGCGCACCGCGGCACCCATGAGGGTCGGGGCCTGCTGCGCGCCGGCATCGCCGGGCATCATGAGCGGGTGGACGGCGCCGGAGATCCGGTCGGGCTGAGCGGCGAGGGGCTGTCGTTGGCGGCCCGGATCACCGGGCTCTGCGATCGGGCGGTCGACGCGTTGAGCGCCCCATGGATCGGGCCGCGTCCGCCGGCCTGGCACGCGCTAGAGACGCTCGCGGATGATCGCGGCGCCGTCGATGCGCGGCTTCTGATCGATCTGGTTCGGCTGTTGGCGCGCCGCGATGGCCCCTGGTTGGGCTGACGGGCTGACGGGCTGACGGGCTGACGGGCTGACGGGCTGACGACGGGCTAGCGCCGCTTCTTGGTGAGCGCTTCGCGATGCTCGATGACCGTCGAATCGCCCCAGGTCAGCACCACCTTCTTGATCTCATAGCCGTCGCGATGCAGCCGCAGCAGCATCTCGTTCTTCTCGCGCGGCATGTCGGCCTTCTCAAGCGGGGTCACCCCCACGTATCGGCCGTCTTGATACACGTCGGCGCCCGGCGGATCGGTGGTCAGCTTGAGCAGCCCGGGCTCCTTCTTGAGGAAGGCCCGCACCTCGATCGTATGCCCCGACTTGATGTCCAGCGGCACCACGATCGTCTCGGCATACGAGGCATGGCTCTTGAACGTCAGCTTGAGCTCGTGTGTCGATCCCGCTTTGATATCAAACACTTCGGCGGGTGTCGTCTTGTCCTGAAACTTCCCGTCCAGCGTCACGCTCGCGCCCACCGGTTCAGAGGTGATCTTGATCACCGCCGTCGCGTCAGAGCCCCCCAACAGCGCCGGCAACCAGAACACCAGCACCAGAATCAGCAAGACCAGCAAGCCCGAAATCATGATGCCCATGGGGCTGGTCAGTCGACGTATGAACGCACGCCTCGGCGGTAGAGCGCTGAACGTGGGCGCGCTCAGCGGGATGAACGAGGGGGCCGCTGGGCGCGGTGCGGCGGCGGGCAACTGAGCCGGGCGCGGTGTGGCGACCGCCCGAGGCACCGGGACGGCCCGTTGGGGCTTCGCGACCCGAACCGGTGCAGGGCGCGGCGTCGCCGCCCGAACCGGCGCGGCCTGTGCCAGCGGCTGTGGTGGGGCATCGCGGACCGCGACCGGGCGCGGCGTCCGCTCGGGCTCGGGGGTCGTCAAGCGCGGGCGCAAACCCTTCAGCGCCTTGGGGCGCGACGAGGTCGTGACGCCCCGCGGCGGCGCCGCCTTATAGTCGGGCTTCATGAAGACGGCCGTCGGCTGATCGCCATCATCGAGCGGATCACTCACCGCTGCGAGCAGGGCGTTGACGGCATCCATGTCGATGACCGCCGTGGCGTCGTCCTCTTCGTCGTCTTCGTCGATGAGATGCAATTGATCGGTGGGCTGCTGTGCGCCCCAGGCCGGCGTGCCCGGCATGAAGCCCGGCGGCTCGCCCATCACCGTCCTGTCGTTGTCTTCGTAGTCATCGTCATCGCCCAGCGCCCCGTAGACTGGATCGGCCGGCGAGACCTCGCGCATGGCGTTGAGGTCGAAGATCATCGACCGGTTGGCGTCGACACCGAAGTCGACGGTGTCGGATGCCTCGGGACCGGCTGGCTTGACGGGCATGGGCAGCACGAAGCGGTTGTCACCGAAGACATGCTTCATGAAGTCGGCGACACGGCGCCGGTTGAACTTCGGCCAGTTCTTGTACAAGAAGCCCGACAATGCGCCCTGCAACGCACCCGCCGACTCGTATCGCTCATCGCGATCGCGGCGCAGCGCTTCGCGGGCGATGCGCTCAAGCTCGGGCGGCACGTCGGGTCGCAGCGCCCGCATGTCGGGCACCTCGGCCTTGCGCACCTTGTCGAGGAGCACCAGGGCCTTCTCCTCGTTGTAGAGCATCTCGCCGGTGATCATCTCGTACAGGCAAATGCCCGCGCTGAAGATGTCGGTACGGTGATCGATGTTCTCGCCCCAGGCCTGCTCGGGCGACATGTAGAAGAACTTGCCCTTGATGACCCCGCTCTCGGTCTCCTTGCCGCGCTGGCTCGCCTTGGCGATGCCGAAGTCGACGATCTTCACCTCGCCGTCGTACGAGACGATGACGTTCTGTGGGCTGATGTCGCGATGAATCAGGTCGAGTTGGCGGCCGTAATTATCCGAACGCGTATGGGCATATTGCAGCCCCGCGGCCGTCGACAATGCGATGAACGCGATGATGTCGAAGGGGATCAGGATGTCGAGCTCGGAGCATTTGACGAGGAGCTGGTAGAGGTCCTTGCCGTCGATAAACTCCATCGCGATGTAATAGGTGCTGTCGATGCGCCCCAGGTCGAAGGTCTGGCAGATGTTGCCATGCGACAACTGCACCGCGAGCTTGGCTTCATCGACGAGCATGTCGATGAACTCTTGGTCTTCAGAGTACTTAGGGTGGATCACCTTGAGGGCGAGCAGCCGCTCGAACCCCCGCAGACCCTGGGTCTTCGCCAGATGGATCTCGGCCATCCCACCGTACGCAACGCGCTTGATGAGCTGGTACGCGCCGAATTGACTGCCTTCTTGCACGCGCTCTCTTGTCGCCTCGGGCCCGAGAAATCAGCGGATTCTGTGGAGGATAGAGCGCGCGGGCGCTGCAAGCAACTTCGTATGCGAGACGCTGCGCTCAGCGAGCGCTATCGGCGCCCCAGCTTCGCCATGCCCACCACCGCTTCGGCCTGCGTGGGGTCGAGACTGAGCGCGCGCTGCCAATCAATCCGCGCCGCCGCCATGTTGCCCGTCTGGGCATGTAGCACACCGCGCATCCCGTATGCATCGGCCACGTCTTCGTCATCAGCGATGATGCTGTCGAGCAGCGCCATTGTGCGGACCGGCTCGCGCGCTAAAATCATGCGCGCGAGGTTGAGCTGCGCGAGCCGGCTGCCGGGCTCAACCTTGAGCGCTTCGAGGGTCGAGATGATGGCCTTCTCGATGTCGCCCCGACGCAGCAACGCCTGCCCCAGGTTGATCCAGCGCGCGGCGTTGGCCGGGTTGACCAGCGTCGCTGAGCGCCCGGCGCCGACGGCCTTGTCTACGTCGCGCGCGATGTACCATCGGGTCAGATCGTCGATGATCGCGCCGTAATGATTGCGCCCTTGCGGCCCGACCCGCGCCCGATTGAGCCAGCCCAGCACTGCCGATGGGCCATCACCAGGGACGCGGCGAAACCAGGGGACTGCGGGTCGTAAATCGGCCGGCGCGAGCGTCGCATCCAAGCCGGTCGCCCATTCCCAGACGACCGGCCACGGGCCGGCGCTGTCGGTCGGGGCGCGCTGGCGAGGGGCGCTGAGGTGTTCGAGGCTCTGCAGCCCGGTCTGGGCACGCCATCCGGCCATCGCCGCGGGCAGTCGGCGCACCACGGGCCCCACCGATGATGCATACCGCGCATGCTGGCGCACGATGACGGCCATGTCGGGACGCGCGCCCTCGACGACCTGTCGAAAGGCGTATCCTGCCGCGTAGTTATCGCTCGCAACGAAGGCCAGGGCCTCGGGCGCAGCGCCACTGTCGGCGGCCTCCATGAGCACCATCAAGCCGCGATCCGTCCGCAGCTGGCTGTCGAGGATCCCCGGCAACGCGCCGAACATACAGGCCACCGCGAGCAAGGGCGTGGTGAACCGTCCACGGGCGTTGTCCAACGCGAGCGCGGCGCCGATCCCCAAGGCTACGAGCCCGGGCACACCGTTTTGAAAGTCGCGCAATCCCATGGGGTTGATGAAGATGGAGTACAGCGTATCGAGGACCCAGATCACGACCAGCCACCGCGCCGCAGGCACCCGCACGCCACGCACCATGCCCAGCAGCCCAAGCAGCAACAGCCCGGGCGCCAGCGCGATGAGTTGGCCACCGAAGACGGCGGCGTTGGCGTCGGTGAGTTGCCCCATTTGATCGCCGTAGGCCGCGCGAATCCGACTGCCCATCAGGTGATCCCAGAGCGCGCCCATCGACGAGGGATCGCCCCAATCGCGCCAGAGCTCGGTGCTCGATCGCAGCGGTAGATAGGCCAGGCACAGCCCACCGACCATCGCGGCGCCCAGGCCGATCGCCAGCCGACGCCCGCGCGCCTTGAGCAGAATTAGCGGCACGGCGGCGAGCACGAAGAGCCGCAACTCGGCGTGATGTCCGGCCGCGAGGCCCACCCACAAGCCCAGCAGGCCGATGTCGCGCGCGTCGGTACCGCCGCGTTCTTTTTGACGATGAATGCGCGCGATCAACCACAACGCGATCGCCACCCAGGCCGCGGCGCCGGTGTAGACCTCGATGGTGGTCGCGTGGAGCAGAAATAGGCCGTTGAGCGCCGTTAACAGGCCGCCGCACACGGCAGGCAGCGCGCGAGCGCCCAGCGTGCGTGCGGTCTGCGTAACGCCGGCGATGGTCACGCAACCCAGAAAGGCCGAGGCGAGGTTGCCACGAAAAGCCGCGTCGCCGATGGGCAGCGCGTGCATGATAAGGCCATGAATCTGGGTGAAGACCGGCATGCCGGGCGGATGCGCAACGCCGGCCTCCCAGGCGGCTGCGCCCAACTCGCCCGCGTCGAGCCAGGTCAGCCCAGGCGCAGCGAAGATGCCGAAGATGACCCCGGCGATAGCCGCAGCGATGGCCGGGCTCAGCGTCGACCTCGGCGCGCGAGAATCGCCATGGTGACCGCATACAAGGCGAGCCCGCACAGCCCCACGAAGACCCACGCCACAAACGTCGGCAGGGCCCACGCGAGCAGAACGATCAAACCGATGAACAGCACTGCGATGGGCAACTCCATGACCCTTGTCTAGCACGCCTTTTCTCACGTTGGCGATGGCGTACGCGCCAGCGCGCGCCGCGTTGACACGCCCTATCGTGCGTGCTATTTACGCGCCTCTTCGTCGTCCTGGGACGGGGTTGAGTCGAAAATACGCCGAGATTCCAGCAGCTTCGGTGATTCTATAGGGGCGTCGGCTAGTGGCAAGCCACGGGTTTTTGATACCCGCGATCGTAGGTTCGAATCCTACCGCCCCTACAATTTTTCGAGCGCGCCACTCGCAGCGCGCTCTCATGACGCGCGGTTGACGTCGCGGCGTGCGGAGAGCTCATGCCGTCGGTGCGACTTTTCTCGGGTAACTCGAACCCTGAACTCGCCCGCGAAATATCGGCGTACATAGGTGTACCGCTGGGCAGCGCCCGCGTGGGCCGATTCTCGGACGGTGAGATTCGGGTCGAGATCGACGAGTCGGTCCGCGGTGCTGACGTCTACGTCATCCAGAGCACATGCGCGCCCGTCAATGAGCACCTCATGGAGCTGCTCATCATGCTCGACGCCCTCAAGCGGGCGTCTGCGGGCAGCATTTCGGCGGTGATCCCCTACTTCGGTTATGCACGGCAAGACCGCAAGGCCGCGCCGCGCGCACCGATTTCGGCCCGGCTCGTGACCGATCTGCTCACCGCCGCTGGCGCCCATCGCATCATCACGATGGAACTGCATGCCGGTCAGATTCAGGGGTTCTTCAATGGCCCGGTCGACCACCTGTACTGCTCACCGGTCATCGTCAAATATCTGCAGGACCTCGCGCTGACCAACCCGGTCATCGTCAGCCCAGATGCCGGCGGCGTGGAGCGCGCGCGCACCTACGCAAAGCGCCTCGATGCGGGTCTGGCTATCGTCGACAAGCGGCGCTCGGGCCCCAACGTGGCCGAGGTCATGCACCTGATAGGAGACGTCGAAGGCCGCGACGCGGTGCTCATCGACGACATGATCGACACTGCCGGAACGATCTGCGCCGCCGCCGACCTGCTCAAGAAGTATGGCGCGCGTCGAGTGCTCGCGGCGTCAACCCACCCGGTGCTCTCAGGCCCGGCCATCACTCGCCTCAGCGAATCCGTGCTCGACGAAGTCATCGTCTCGAACACGATCCCGCTGTCGGCCAGCGGCCGGGCGTGCCCCAAGCTCAAGGTCCTGACCGCCGCAAATATCTTCGGCGAGGCCATCAGGCGCATTCACGACCTCAGCTCGGTCTCGAGCCTGTTCGAAGAATAGCTGATTTATTGATCCGCAGGCGGACTTCGCCTGAGACCAGCAGCGCAGCCGGCGCTGCACACAAAGAACGCGCAAACCTGCGCCAGAGAAGGAAGAAACCATGGACGCCATCGCCCTCAGTTCTACTCGCCGTAGCCCCGGCGGGAAGGGTGTCGCAAGGCGGCTTCGTGCCGAAGGGCGACTCCCGGCGGTGCTCTACGGACACGGTGTTGAGTCACCTACGCCCTTGAGTCTCGATCCCAAAGAATTCGTCAAGGCCATCACGAACCCCAAGGGGCTCAACGCGGTCTACAGCGTCGAAATCGACGGCACCAGCCACCAGGTGCTCGCGCGTGAGATGCAGCGCCACCCGGTCAGCCGCAAGATCCTACACGTCGACCTGGTCGCCGCGGATCCCGAGAAGCTGATCACGACCTTCGTCCCGGTCACCTTCACCGGGAAGTCGGTCGGCGTCGTCACGGGCGGCCGCATTCGCAAGCCGTACCGCGAGATCAAGCTGCGCGCGCGCCCCATGGACGTGCCGGTCGACATCGTCGTCGACATCACCGAGATGGACCACAACGACGCGATCCATGCGTCGGACCTGCAGCTGCCCGAAGGCGTCACGCCGGTCTACGACCGCGACTACGTCGTGGTCAAGGTGACCAAGCCCCGCGGCAAGCTGCTCGACGAAGACGGCCAAGAGATCCTCCCCGAGGACGCACCGGCAGCCGCAGAAGAGTAGTGGCCGTCGGGGTCGCGGCAGAGTCGTGGCAGCACGAGTCGCCGCACTCCGAGCAGCCGCACTAAGAAGACAAGCGGGAAGCGACGGACGGATCGATGGATCGCGCACTCATTGTCGGGCTGGGAAATCCTGGCTCGAAGTATGCGAAGAACCGCCACAACGTGGGGTTCATGGTGCTCGATCAGTTGGCGAGCGACGTCGGCACGACCATCAGCCGCAGCAAGTTCAAAGGTCATTACGCCACCGCGACCGTCGAAAGGCGGTCGGTGGCGCTGCTCAAACCGATGACCTTCATGAACCTGAGCGGCCAGTCGGTGGTGCCGGCCCGCACGTTCTTCAACGTCCCTGACGCTGACATCATCGTGGTGCACGACGAGCTCGACATGCCGTTCGGCACGGTCAAGCTCAAGGTTGGCGGCGGTCACGCAGGGCATAACGGCCTGCGCTCGATCATCGCCCAGCTCGGGGGCCGCGACTTCATCCGATTGCGGGTGGGGATCGGGCGCCCGGTGCATGGCGCGGTCGCCGACTTCGTCTTGTCTGACTTCGGCAAAGAGGAGCGCGACTGGCTGCCCGATCTCATCGATCGGTCGGCCGCCGCGGTCCGCCTCGTGCTGGCCGATGGCCTGCACAAGGCCATGAATCAAGTGAATGCGCGCGTGAGCGCGCCACCAAGTTAACAAAATACGCGCCCCAGTGGGCGTCGACGCCTTGACGGCCTGCGCCCGCGCGGAGCCCTAAATAATCCATCGAGCTGAGCGGCAGGACGCGCCTGCCGCAGCGGGTGAGCCCGCAGACAAAGGAGCGAGAGTGTTCACTTATCTTTGGGCGATCCCCCTGGCTGGGGTCGTCGCGTTGCTTTTTGCCTACATGAAGTCCGCTTGGGTCAACAAGCAAGACCCAGGCAACGAGACCATGGTGACCATCGCGGGCCACATCCGCGAAGGCGCGATGGCCTTCTTGCGTGCAGAGTACTCCAAGCTGGCCATCTTCGTGGTCATCGTGGCCGGCCTGCTGGCCTGGGCCAACGCCGGCCAGGAGGACAGCCACGCGCTGATCGCCGTGTCCTTCGTGGTGGGCGCAATTTGCTCCGGCCTGGCGGGTCTCTTCGGGATGCGCGTGGCGACCGCCGCCAACGTGCGCACCGCCCACGCCGCTCAGACGGGCCTGCCGTCGGCGCTCAAGGTCGCGTTCAGCGGCGGCGCCGTCATGGGCATGAGCGTGGTCGGCCTCGGCCTGCTCGGCCTCGGTGGCCTGTTCTTGCTGTTCGCCAACACTGACATTTTGGGCAGCACCGATCTGCTCGCGGTCGTCGACAAGAGCGTCATCAAGATTGGCGGGATGACGATCGAGAAGGACATCCTTCAACTCGACCGCGTGCTTAACGTCGTGTCGGGCTTCAGCCTGGGCGCCAGCTCCATCGCGCTCTTCGCGCGCGTTGGCGGCGGCATCTTCACCAAGGCCG
>JBNMOZ010000108.1:0-12134 GCA_051276005.1 Bradymonadia bacterium
CGGGCTGGTCGGCGACGTTGAGCGGGGGCAGGGCCAGCGCCGCGTCGGCCTGCAGCGCGATCCACCGCTCTTGGCAGTCGTCGCAGCTGTCCAGATGGGGCGTCGCGTCGATCTCGCCGGCCAAGTGCCGCTCAAGGCTCAGCGTGGTCAGGTGCCCGTCGCGGGTCAGGCTGTCGGCCGTCACGCCGGCGGGGGTTGGTCTGTCGGGCGTCATACGTCCAGCCCCGCAGCCGCGCGGGCGTCGGCCTGCAAACTATTGATTCGATTGCCGATTGTACGGCGTGACACGCCCGTCAGGCGGGCGATCTCGGCGTGGGTCATGCCGTCGATGAAGAAGTAGACCGCGATGGTGGCGGTGTCGTCGTCGAGGCTGGCCCAGAAGGCGCCCAAGAAAGCCGCGTCGTCGGCGGGGGCGCTCGCGCTGGGGTGCAACCAGGGCAGCTCAGCGTTGAGGTCGAGCGCGGCGCGCCGCCGGTCGGCGTTGCGAAGACGGTTCAGGCAGTGATTCGTCGTCATTTGATACAGCCAGGTTGTCGGAGACGCTTCAGCGCGGTAGCTGGCCTGCTTCTCGAGGGCCCGTAAGAAGACCTCGTGCAGCACCTCTTCGGCCTCAGCCGGGTCTTTGAAGAATCGCCGTACGCGCCGCAGAACCATGCCGCCATGGCGGGTGTACAGGTCAGCCAAATCGAGCCCGCCCGGCTCGGGTTGAGCCGAGGACGGGGCTGCGGATTGGCCTGTGGATTGGGCCGCGTCGCGTGCTCTGCGACGAAAGGCCAGCAGCCGTCCCATCCAATCGTCCTCATCGCCAGGGGAGCGCGGATCATCGCGTATCGACGTCCCACTGGCCAGGATCGTCGGGCGCTCAGGAGCGGCGGCGACGCAACAGCCCCAGACCGAGCATCGGCAGCAGCAGCGACCACGCGGCGCCACCCTCACCGATGGCAGACACGCTGCAGCCCAAGCCGTCGCGCACGCTGTCTGCATTGGGGGCGTTCTCATCGGTCAGCACGATGGGGTCGTCTGCCTCCTCGTTGGCGTCAGGGCCTGCGTCGGATTCGGGCTCTCCGCCGTCGAGCTCGGGCTCTCCGCCGTCGAGCTCGGGCTCTCCGTCAGCGGGCTCGGGCTCTCCGTCAGCGTCGGGCTCGGGCTCTCCGTCAGCGTCGGGCTCGGGCTCCCCGTCAGCGTCGGCCTCGGGCTCGCCAGCACAGTCGGGATCCGGGCGATCGCAGAAGTCGTCGCATTCGCCGTCGTTGTAGAAGCCCTCGTCGGCGCAGACGTCGGCGTTGGGCTCCCCGTCGTCCCCCTCGCCGCCGTCTTCTCCCTCGCCGCCGTCTTCCCACTCGCCGCCGTCTTCTCCCTCGCCGCCGTCTTCCCACTCGCCGTCGTCTTCCCACTCGCCGTCGTCTTCCCACTCGCCGTCATCTTCCCCCCCGCCGCCAGCGTTCAGCGCGGGCGGTGGGGTGAGCGCGGCGGCGTCGCCGGCGACGACCGCGTCGATCCAGCCCTTGTAGGCGGGGACCAGCGTGTAAATGCCGCGATCGCCGCATTGTGCGTTGGCGTCATGAGCCGCCCGCGACGTGGCGCCGACGAGGTACCGGTCGCCCCCGACGGTCAGGTAGGCCGGGCCGCCCGAGTCGCCGTTGCAGGTGTCCGTCACCCCGTCGCCACCCGCGATGAACTCGTGCTCGGAGCGCGCCAAGAAGGGCGTCTCGCCGATATGCAGCCGGCCGGCGCGATCGCGGTCCTCGTTGAGGTCGGTGATGCCGTAGCCCGAGATGACCAACTCAGTGGGGGCCTGCAGGCGGTCGAGCATACCGATGGGCAGGATGCGCGAGGGCACCTGATTCACCGCGGCTGCCAGGATGATGACCGCGATGTCGTTGTCGCGCCCCACGCCGTCGGCGCGGTCAGATTCACCGCCGTCGCCGACATAATCGGGGTGCACCGTGAACCGCTCGACCGCGACCCGCTTGGCCTGCGGCACCGGCGATGCGGCGAGCGTGTCGGCGCCAATTTGCAGTCCGTCCGGGGCGATCCAGGCGCCCGTGTCGGGGTCGGCGAAGCAATGCGCGGCCGAGATGACGACGGTGGGCGCCACCAGCGTGCCGGTGCAGAAGAAGTATCCGCTCGGATCGGTCAGCGCGACGGTCGAGAGCGTCTCGCCAGCCCGGGCTTCGCGGCCCATGACGATGGGCGCTTGCTGATGGGCGACGGTCGCGGGCGTCGGTGCGGCGGGGACCGAGGGGGTCGAGTCGCTGCAAGCGGCGGTGGAACAGGCGAGGGCGGCGAGGGTGAGGACAGTCTTCATGTGGGCTCCAGGCGGTCGGTTCAAGTCGTTGGGGACATGGACTGAGACACCTGGGTTTGTGGGGATGGCAAAATGAGGGGCGCATTTCTTTTTAGGCGGGCATCGCGCTGCGCCCACAAACAACGATTCGCCGCTGTCGGTGGAGGATCGAGTGACATCCCCCCACCGCCTGACTATCCTGTGCGCCCTTCATATGGCGAAAGGCGCGTTCATGCGGCTTCTTCTCATGCTCCTTGCGCTCTCCTGTGTCGCTGCCGTCCCGGGCGGGGCGCCGCAGGTCGATGTATCGAAGTACACGCTGGACAATGGCCTCACGGTCATCCTCAGCCGCGACGTGCGCTTGCCCGTCGTCGCCATCGAGGTGCGCTATCTGGTCGGCTCGGCCCACGAGCGCAAAGGCCGCTCTGGCTTCGCGCATCTCTTCGAACACCTGATGTTCCAGGGCTCCCAGAACTTCGACGACGAGTACTTCGCGCCCTTCGAGCCCATCGGCGCGGCGGTGAACGGCACGACGAACACCGAACGCACCAACTACTACGAGCGCGTGCCGAGCAACTACCTCGAGACGGCGTTGTGGATGGAGTCGGACCGCATGGCGGGCCTGCTCGAGGCGCTCACCCAGAAGAAGCTCGACAACCAGCGCGACGTTGTCAAAAACGAGCGCCGACAGCGGTACGAGAACACGCCGTACGGCATGGTCTGGAAGTACTTCGCCAACACCCTGTATCCGGTCGGCCACCCCTACCAGCACACCACGATCGGCTCGCACGCCGATCTGACGGCGGCCACCCTGGATGACGTCAAGGCGTTCTTCAGCCAGTACTACGTGCCGGCCAACGCGGTGATCACCATCGTGGGCGACTTCGATCCGGCCGCGACCAAGCAGATGATCCGCCGCTACTTCGGTCGCATGCCGGCCGGCAAGCGCGCGCCGACCCCCAAGGCCGAGATGCCCGTGCTCGACAAGGCCGTGCACCTCGTCGAGACCGACGACGTCAAGCTGCCGCGCGTGTACATGGCCTGGCATTCGCCCGGTCTGTTTGCCCCCGGCGACGCCGCGCTCGACGCCCTCGCCTCGGTGCTCAGCGACGGCAAGACCAGCCGCCTCTACAAGCCGCTCGTCTACGAGCAGAAGATCGCCAAGGACGTCTCTGCGTTTCAGGTGTCGCGCGGTTTGAGCGGCTTCTTCGTCATCGTCGCCACCGCGGCGCCGGGCAAGACGGCCGACGAGGTGCACGCCGCGCTCAAGGGCGCGCTGAGTGATGCGCTGGCCACCCCGCCGTCCGCCGACGAACTCAACGACACGATCAACGCCTGGAAGAAGTCGTTCTTCGGCCGCGTCGAGAGCGTGCTGCAGCGGGCCCAACTGCTGAGCAACTACGAGCACCTGACCGGCAGCCCCGACTACATCGCGAAAGATCTCGCGCGCTACACAAGCCTGACGGCGGCCGACGTGCACGCCGCGGCGACGCAATGGCTCGTCACCAAGAAGGCGCTGCGCATCGACATCATCCCGGGCGCCCAGAAGATGGAAGGGGGCAAGTGATGCGCTCCGTGAAGACCGGTATGATGAAGACCATTGGCCTGTCCTTGGCCGCGTTCATGCTCTCTGCCTGCGGCGCGCGGCCGCTCCCGCCGCCCGATCGCACCGGGCTGCCCACGCCGGGCCCCGTACAGGAATGGGCGCCGCCGCCCGTGACGTCGTGGACGATGTCGAATGGGCTCGAGGTCTGGTACCTGCAGCAAACGCAGGCCCCGCTGGTCTCGATGCATCTGGTGCTGCCCAACGGCGCGGCCACCGACCCGGCCGGTAAGTCGGGGGTGACGGCCATGATGATCGACATGCTCGATGAAGGCGCCGGCGACAAGGACGCGCTGCAGATCAGCCAGGCCTGGAAGGCGCTCGCGACCGATTACGGCGCCAGCCCCGCCACGGACGGGGTGTTCTTCTCGATGAACATGCTGGCCGACAAGGTCGATCCGTCCCTGGCGCTGCTGAGCGACATCATGTTCCGGCCGACCTTCCCCCCCGCCGAGTTCGAGCGCCGCAAGGCCCAGCGCCTCGCTCAAGCGACCGCCAAGGAGGCCGACCCCGGCACCGCGCAGAGCCTGACGCTGCGCCGCGCGCTGTACGCACAGGGTTATGGCGGCATGCCCGCTGGGGGCATCAAGACCACGTTGACCGGCCTGAGCCTCGACGACGTCAAGGCGCAGTACGCCGCGATCGTCCAGCCCAAGGGCGGGCGCCTGATCGTGGTGGGCGCCATCGAAGAGGCCGCCCTCAAGTCGGCGTTGGAGACGACGTTTGGCGCTTGGGAGGGTGCGCCGACGGCCACCAACCGCGCGATGAGCGCGCCCACGCCGGCGATGCTGCACGTGATCGACTTTCCCGGCAGCACCCAGTCGTCGATCTCGGTCGCGCGCCGCGTGCCCGGCAGCCAGGCCAAGGACGCCTTCGAGGTTCGCGTGTTCAACCGCGCGCTGGGCGGGGCCTTCACCAGCCGCCTCAACCTCAACCTGCGCGAAGACAAGGGCTACACCTACGGCGCGCGCAGTGGCTTCAACCGCTGGCGCCAGAGCGGCATGTTCACGCTGGGCGCCAAGGTCAAGAGCGAGACGACGGCCGACAGCCTCAAGGAGGTCTTCAAGGAGCTCGCAGGCATCCGCACCGATCGGCCGCTCACCCAGGTCGAGCGCGACTCGGCGGTCAACGGCATGCTGCTGGGCTTCCCCGGCCGCTTCGAGACCATGGGCGGCGTGGCCGGCCAGCTGTCGTCGCTGGCGCTCGTCGATCTGCCGATCAGCTATCTGCGCGACTTCTCCAAGAAGGTCTCCGCGGTGACCGTCAAGTCGGCGAACGACGCCGGCAACAAGTACACCGACGGCGCCGAATTTCACGTGATCGTCGCGGGCGATTGGACAGCGCTCAAGGCCGGGCTCGAGGGCATGAAGTTGCCGGTGCAGTTCCATGACGCGCAGGGCAACGCCATCGAGGCCAGCCCGCCCGCCGCGGTGCCCGACCCGGCTCCCGCCCCCAAGAGCACGGGCAAGCCCGGCAAGTGACTGACGTTGGCCAGACTCTCAACGGGCGCTACGCCCTGACCCGCATGTTGGGGTCGGGCGGGATGGCGCAGGTGTATCTGGCCGACGATCTCACCTTGGTCCGCCAAGTGGCCATCAAGATGCTCCACCCAGAGCTGGCCGAGGACGCCAAGAATGGCGCCGAAATTGGCGCCCGCTTCTTGCGCGAGGCCCGCATCTTCGCCAGCCTCAAGCACCCTCATATCATCGACATTTATGACGTGCTCGAGCTGGACGATGGCCGCGTGGCGATGGTCATGGAGTTCATCGACGGCACCGACCTGAGCGAGGTGCTGGTGCGCGGGGTCAACCTCGTGCCCGAGCTGGCGGTGCTGCTGCTGCGGCCTGTCGCCGACGCGCTCAGCTATGCCCACGCCTGCGGGGTCATTCATCGCGACGTGAAACCCGCCAACGTGCTGCTCGGGCGCGACGGCACCATGAAGCTCGCCGACTTTGGCATCGCGAAGGCCACCGAGCAGACCCACATCACCCGCACTGGCGACTTTTTGGGCACGCCCGCATACATCGCCCCCGAGCAAGCGCGCGGCGAGCCCATCGGCCCGGCCGCTGACCAATTCGCGTTGGGGGTGATGCTGTACGAGATGGTCACGGGCAAGCGCCCGTTCGACGCCTCGACGCCGGTGGCGATCCTCTCCAAGGTGCTCATCGGGCACTACGAAGATCCGCGGCGACTGTCCAAGGCCATCGACGAGCGCATCGCCACCGTGATCAACCGGGCGCTGGCTGACAAGCCGGGCAAGCGCTTTGAATCATTAACAGACTTGCTCGAAGCCCTGCGGCCAGATCAGCCGCTCGGCGCCGAGCGACTGCGTTCGGTCATCGCCGAACTCATCGCGCATCCGACCCACACGGCGCAGGCCGTCGCGCGCGAGGTCGCGAGCACATACGTGGGCATCGGACGGGCAGCCTTCGACACTGATCGCACCGACGATGCCCGCGACGCGGCGCTCAAGGCGCTGGCGCGCGATCCGGAACACGCCGAGGCGCAGGCGCTGCTCGACAGCATGCCCGGGCTCGAGATCCCGGTCGGCCCGCAAGCCGGTGAGCCCTTCGAGTTCGCCGAGACCGCCGAAGCTCGCCGCGAGGCCTACAGTTCGACGCCGCTGCCGGTGCGTGTTGCAGATACTGCGACCGATGCAGTCCGTACGATCGATGTGCGGGCCGAAACAGATGAGGTCGGACCGGCTGCGAGCATCGCCGTACGGGAGTATCGAGCGCGCGAGGCCGCGCGGGCCGACGCGCCGCCGCGGCCGAAGAACGGGCGGTGGGTCGTGCTGGTGGCCATGGCCATCGCGGCGCTGATCGGCGGGGGCATCACCTGGATGCTGCGCACGTTGCCCGCCGGCTCGAACGCCCATGCCGTCGCGCGTCCGAGCGTCGCGACCCAGGCATCGGTGCCCTCCGCAGCACGCGGATTGCCGCCGCGGGCGTTGCCGTCTGACGCGCTGCAGCCGACGACGCCGGGGAGCCCGACGAGCACGGCGCCATCGAGTACGGCGCCATCGAGCACGGGCCCATCGAGTGGCGCGCCATCGAGTGGCGCGCCATCGAGCATGGGCCCCAAGAGCGCGTCTCCAAAGAGTGCAGCCCCGCGAACTGCGGCCCCCAGGCGTGCGTCTCCCAAGAGCGCGGCCCCCAGAACTGCGGCCCCCAAGGCGATCCTTCGGGCGCCCAGCACCGCATCGAAGTCGGCGACGCCCGACGCCGCCTCAAAGCCGGCGATGGCTGCGATCGGTGAGCCCGGCACGCTGCAGGTTCAGGTCAACCCCTGGGGCGATCTCACGGTTGATGGCGTCGCGCGCTCCCAGGGCAAGCTCAAGCATCCGCCGCTGACGCTCACTCCGGGCCCCCATTCCATCGCAGTGCGGCACCCCAAATGGGGCACTCAACGACGAAGCGTGACGATCCAGTCGGGCAAGACGACGACGATCAAAGTGGTGCTCAAGTGACGGCCCCCGGCGTGACGCTGCTCATCGCCGCCTGGGCCACGACGCCCGCCCTGAGCACTGAACAGGCGATCGTCCTGTACGAACAGGGTAAGACTGTCGCCGCATGCGCCGCCTTCGACGGGCTGTACGTACGGACAGCCAAAGGCACCCTCGCCTGGCGCCAGGTGCTCCGCTATAGGGGCGTATGCCGGTTCCTGCACGACGACACCCCCGGCGCAACAGAGGCGTTTGATGCCCTGCTCGAGGCTGAGCCCGCGGCCGCGCTGTCGACCGACGACTTCCCCCCCGCGGTGGTGGCGTTCTTTGGACGCACCAAGGACAGCTACTCTGCGCGTGTCGCCCGAAGCCTCGCGCCGACGCCGGACGCGCCGCGCGCCATCCATGCGTCGCCCTATACGCCGTTTGGCGCGCATCAGTTCGAGCGTGGCGACGACGGGCTGGGTCAGTTTCTGCTGACCGGTCAGGCGATCGGCCTCGCGGCGGGCGTCGGTGGCCTGATCGCGTTCGAGAGTATGAAAGAGGAGGGCGGCTTCCTCGACTATGGGCGCTTCCGCGATCCCGACGCCGCGCGCTTGGTGCAGGGCATCTATCTGGCTGGCTTCGCGACCTTCGCTGCGCTCTGGATCTATGGCGTGGTCGACGGCGCCCGCTACACACCCGCGCTCAGCGCGAGCCCCGATGGCGCTGTGATCGGTGGGCAAGGCCAATGGTGAGGCCCGCGCTGATCGCAGCGTTCGCGCTGCTGGGGTGTCAGGACATCCTGCCGCTGGTCGAGTCGACCGGTGACGGCAGCATGACCGATGGTTCGGTCTTCACGCTCGATGGCGGCACGCTCGATGGCGGCACGCTCGATGGTGGCACGCTCGATGGTGGCACGCTCGATGGAGGCACGCTCGATGGCGGCACGCTCGATGGCGATACGACCGATGGTGGCGTCGATCCGGGGCTGTTCGCGCCAATCCCACCGCTCAAGCCAGGCTGCCCGACGGACGCCCTATCGGTCACCGCCGCTCTCGCCGATTCGACGGGGTTTGCGGCGACGCGCCGCGCGGCGATCGTCATCGACTTTGAAGCGCCCGGGGCCAGCCGCGTCGAGTTTCGCTCGAGCGTCGCCGGCCGGATCGTCGATCGCACCGCGACCAGCGTGACGTTCTCATTCAGCGACGTACCCGATCCGATCCGCGGGGGTCGCTATGCCTTCACCGTGCTCGCGTTCGACGCCGACGGCTGCGCGAGCAGCGCGCGGATCGACCTCGACGTTGACGGCGACTTGATCATCGGCACGCGGCGCGGCGCGGTCTGGTTCTTGGGCTCCGATGGGCGGGTGCTCGCGCCGATCAACCACGGCATCGCCGACCCCTCGTCGGTCTCGGCCCTCGCGATTCGTCATGATCCGCTGCGCATCGCCCTGGGCTTCGATCACCCCGATACGGCGGGCGATCCGACGCTGGCCCCGCTCATCGAGCTCGATCTGAGCACCGGCGCGCGCATCGAGTTCGCCCTCGAAGACATCCAGGGCGATCCGCTCTACCCCTCGGGCACCGCGCCCTACAACCTCGTGTGGTCGCCCGACGGGACGCGCCTCTGGGCCGACGGTATGCGCGACAGCACGCTGCGGGTGTTTCACGCCGATGGCCGCCATGACCGCTCGCTGCGCCTCGCCGAGGGGGGCGCGCAGACAAGGGCGGTGCTCGGTGTTTTCGTCGGCGACCTGCTCTACGCGGCGACGTTCGCCGATGACGTCATCTTCAGTATTGACGATGTCGACGAGGTGCAAGTGCGGGCGCAGGTCGGTGGGTTCGATCCCGAGATTCGCCACATCATCCGCGGCTCGCCCAACGGCGACGAGGAGACGCTGCTGGTCTTGCACTGGGACGGCAACCTGCAGAATGTCACGCGCCTCACCGTGCTCGGCCAGACGCTTGAGACCTACAATCTGGGTGGCCTGAGCACCCAGATTATTCGCTCTGGCGCCGATCTAATCGCGCGCTCGACCGCGGGCAACGTCTGGGTGTATCGCGCCGACGGCACCAACGAGAGCCTGCTGACGAGCCGAGACTTCCTCGACGACATCGGCGAGGACTTCATCAACCTGGGCGCCCTGATCCCCTTCGAATAGGATCGCAATGGACCCGCTCTCCGCCGGTATTCTGGGTCTCGTTCAAGCGTTGACCGAGTTTCTGCCCGTCTCCTCGAGCGGGCACTTGGTGCTCGCCCAGTCTCTGATGAACGTCGATAGCATGGGCGGCGCAGCGTTCGAAGTGGCGGTGCACTTCGGCACCCTGCTCAGCGTGATGGCGCTTTTTCGGCGCGAGGTGCGCGACCTGCTCGCCGCCACTTGGCGCGCTGTCCGCCGGCCCTCTGCCATCGCGACCCAATGGGCCGAGGACGCCGACTTGCGCATGGTCGCGGCCATCATCGTGGGCTGCATCCCCGCCGGCGTGGTCGGCCTGCTCTTCAAAGACGAGCTCGAAGCGGCGTTCGGTGATTCGCGCATGGTCGGCTACGGCCTGATCGCGACCGGGGTGCTGCTGCTCGCGACGCTCTGGGCGCCCAAGGGGGACAAGCCCGTGACCCTCGGCCGGGGCCTGATGATCGGCCTCATGCAGGCCGCCGCGATCCTGCCGGGCGTCTCGCGCTCGGGCAGCACCATCTCGATGGCGATGTTCATGCGGGTCGAGCACGAGGCGGCGGCGCGCTATAGCTTCCTGATGTCGCTGCCCGTCATCGCTGGCGCCAGCGCGCTCAAGGCCGTCGAGCTCACCCAGGCGCCACCGGCCGACGACGCGCTCCTGGGCCTGGCCGTGGGCGGGGTGGTGGCCTTCGTCGCCGGGCTCGCCGCATTGTGGTTGCTGATGGGCGTCGTGCGGCGCGGGTGGTTCTCTCACTTCGGCTGGTACTGTCTGGCCATCGGCATCGGAGTGACGCTGTATGTCTGACATTCGACTTTGGGGCGCGCTGGCGGTGTGGGCGCTCGGCGCGTGCACCCAGGCGCCCTCGCCATGCGGCGATAACACCGATTGCCCCAACGCGCAGTGCAGCAACGGTGCGTGCATCGTGGGCGGACCGGCCACCGACGCCGGGCGCTTCTTGGACGGTGACATCGTGCCTGACGGGGGATCGCTCGACCGCGGACTCGATCGGGGTGTGCTCGATCGGGGTGTGCTCGATCGGGGCGGGCTCGATCGGGGTGGGCTCGATCGGGGACCCCTCGACGCCCTGCCGCCGATCGACGCGCAGCCCGGTTGCGAGTTCCTCACCCTCGACGTCGCGGTGGTCACAGACGATCTCGTCGTGCGCCGCAATGAGCCCATCGAGCTGCGCATCACCGCCGCCGACGGCGCGGTCCTCAGCTACACCAGCAGCGCGGGCGGTGCGTTTCTCGACGAGCCAACCGGGGTCCGGTGGATCGCCCGCGACGAGGTCGACTGGCCGTGGCGCACCGGTGACATCACCTTGACCGTCAGCGCCGACTTGGACGACTGCCGCGCGCAGCGCCACGTCCAGGTCACGCTGCTCGGCGACGTGTTGCTGGCCGACACCACCACCGGCCAACTGCTGGCCATCGGCAGTGATGGTCGCTGGTTCGGGCAGTGGCGCCTGATCGATCAGAGCGGCGTCAGCGCCCTGGCGCGCACCGCCGATGGTGGCTTCGTGGCGGCGATCCGCGGTGAGTTCGTTGGGGGCGACTACGCCCCCGAGATTCTGCGCCTCAACGCCAATGGCGAAGAGATGTTTCGCTTCGCCAAGGTCGATGATGGCGGCGAGGCGCTCTTCACCGGCTCGATTCGGCAGCTATACGTCGTGGGCGATACGGTCATCGTGGCGAACGCCGCTGACGATACGATCCGCTGGTTCGACGGCGATGGCCGCCTGACCGCGAGCGTCGCCGGCGGTGGCAGCTGGATCGAGTGCATGGCGCCGCGCAACGGCACCGCCGTCTTCAGCGTCAATCGAGAACAGCGCGTCTTCGAGGTCACCGATGGCGAAGTGAACTTGGTCGCCAACGCTGCCCGTGAGGTCTACGGCCTGTTCCCGCTCCTCGATGGCAGCACGCTGATGACGCTGACCGCCTACCAGTCAGAGCTCGAGCGCCTCACCACCGGTGGCCAAATCCTTCCGGTCGCACCCATGCCCCAGGGCTACTCCGTGATCGGGCTGACGCCGTTTGACGACGGCTATTTGGCGTTGAGCGACAACAACTGGGTGATCGAGTTCGACGTCGACCTCAACATCGTCGAGAACTTTCAATTCTCGAACCACATGGCGCGCAGCCCACGCGCCATCGTGTGGCTGCACACGCCGTAGCGTCAGCGCGCGCGCAGCCCGTCGATGAAGAGCGTGATGACGGTGCGCGCGACCTCGGCCGGGTCGATCTGCAGGGTCTGATTGAGCAGGTCGAAGGCGAGCCGCTCCACCGCGCCCACCAGCACTCGGCCAACGACCGCTGCCGAGAGGGGCTGAGTCTCAGTCTTCTCCATCGCCGCCGCTGACAGCCGCTCGGCGATCTCGCCTGCCTCATCCGACCAAGCCCGCAAGGGGGCCCGCGCGCCAATGCGCGGCGCGTTGCATTCGGCCAAATACAGCCGCAATGCGCGATGTTCGGCCAGCATCAACGGTGCGAGGCGCAGGCCCAACTCGCCAAAGGCGCGCTGCACGCCATCGAAGTCTTCGGCCGCGCGAATGCGCCCCTCGCCAGCGTTGAGCGCCACGCGCAGGCCTTCGAACATCGGCTCGACGATCGCTTCGACCAGCTCGGTCTTGCCCTTGAAGTA
>JBNMOZ010000109.1:0-12129 GCA_051276005.1 Bradymonadia bacterium
CCCGTCGGCCTGGGTTTCATGGGCCTGCAGAAGTCGATTCGATGCCAAGATCGGATCGCCCCAGACGATCGGTGCGGTCCATAAGAGGGCGCGTCTGTTGTAGACTTCGCGCGCCAGCAGGTCGCCGTCGGCTGCGATCCACTCGAAGTCGTCGACAGCGCGGGCGTCACGCTGCGCCCGCACCTCGGCCATCAACGCGCGCCAGTCGATCGGCCGGCGCGGCGTCATCTCTGCAACCCATCCAGGAAGCGTCGCAGCGCCCCGGCGGTCTCGCGGATCTCGTCGGGCTCGCGGCGCTCAAGGGTCGCCTCGAAGACCGCCAACGGATCCGACATCGCGTCACGCACATGCCGGTCGCCTTCGGCGAAGATGCGCTGGGCGCGCTCAAGCAGCAGCCGGTTGGGCAGCAGGCCGCGCGGATGGGTCTTGAGCTGGCCGAGCGCAGCGACAGCGGCGGCGCGCTCCTCGATGCTCATGGCCGCGCCGCGCTCGATGACCGTCGAGACGCGCTTGCCGGTCGCCTTGATGACGGCCTCGACCTCCAAGAGCCCGTTGACGTCATGCGTGAACATCAGGTCAACCGCCTGGCCACCGTCGGTCGCGTCGTCGTCGAGCGGCGGTATGTCGGCGACCTTCAAACTTCCAAGCAGCTGATTCTCAGAGGCAATACGGCGCTCGCCCTGATAGATCTCGACGTTGACTTCGACCTGCTTCGCCCAGGTGGTCGACACGCTCGTGGTGCGACACACGGGGATCGTCGTGTTGCGGTGAATGACGGGGAGAAACCGGTCTTCAAGCCAGACGTCGTTCATGCGCCGGGCGACCGAGACGCCGAGGCTAAACGGCACGACGTCGGTGACCACCATCTCTCGCAGAGCGCCGCCTTCGTCGATCAGCGCGCCCTGGATCGCCGCGCCCAGGGCGACGACCGTGTCGGGGTCGAGGTGACTGCGCGGGGCGACCTTGATCACCTTGGCGACCCGCTCGATCACGCCCGGCATGCGCGTCGCGCCCCCAACCAGCACCACCTCGTCAGCCTCGCTGGCTTCGATTTTGGCCAAACGCAACGCGCGCTGCACCTCGGCCTCAAGGTGGTTGAGGCGCTCGGCGTTGATGGCCTCGAAGGTGCGGCGCGTGACGATGATCTCTTGGCCGGGCGTCCAGGGCGCGGCCTCGCCGTCTGCCGCGTCGACATTTGGTAGACGGATCGCGACGCTCACCGCCTCGGACAAGCGACGCTTGGCGCGCTCGACCTCGGCGCGCAAGCCGGCCAGCGCAGCGCTCGATGCCGACGGCCGACCGACCTGTTCGAGCACATGGTCGAGCAGGGCGTCGGTGAAGTCCTCGCCGCCCAATCGGCTGTCACCCGCGCTCGCTCGCACCTCGACGAGGCCATCGAAGATCTCGAGCACCGTCACGTCGAGGGTGCCGCCGCCCAGATCGACGACCACGCAGACCCGCTCGCGCTCGGCGTCGCCCAGGCCATAGGCGATCGCCGCGGCTGTCGGTTCATTGATCATCCGCACGACCTCGAGGCCGGCGAGCGTGCCGGCCGCTTGGGTCGCCGCGCGCTGCGGCTCTTGGAAGTAGGCGGGCACGGTGATGACGACGCGCACCGGGCGCCAGCCCAACACCTCCTCTGCCTGCTCGACCAGCTCCTTGAGGACCAGGGACGACAGCTCGATGGCGCCCACCTCACGCTTGCCCAACGCATGGCGCCGCGCGGTGCCGATGTCGCGTTTGAAGCGGGCGACGCCGCAGCCGGGCTTCCAGGCGAGGCGCTCGTGCGCCGGGGCGCCCACGATCAGATGGTTGGACCCATCCAGCGCGACCGCAGACGGCATCAGGCCGCTGAGCAGGCGCGGGGCGTCGTTCTCGTACACGGCGATCAAGCTGTGAGTGGTGCCCAGGTCGATGCCGACGATGGGGCGCGCGTCAGCGCTCATCGGGCTGCTCCTCGAGGTCATTCTGTGCGCCTTGCGCGTCGGGCGCGCCTTGCGCGTCGGGCGCGTTGGGCGAGTCTTCGGAGTCGGACGCGTCGGCCGCATCAGGCTGCCAGGCGAGCGTTGAGCGGAAGCCGTGTGCGGCCGACAAGCACCTTAGATCAGCCTCTTGGTCGTCGAAAAGCACGTCGATGAGATCGTCGGGCAACATCGTGGGCTCATCGGTCAGGCCCGCGATGACCTCATGGCGCCACAGGCCGTACGTCTTCTGGATATCATCGCAGATCTCGATCCAGTCTTCGAGCGCGTGCGCGGGTCGCTGAAGCAGGCCGAACAGGATGCCGCCACTGAGCGCGCCGCCGAAGAAGCACAGGACCTTCGCCCACCACGCCACGCTGAAGAACAAGACCAGCAGCGCGCAGCCGATCGCCAGCAAGGCGACGGCGGCGAGCGCATGCAAGGGCGTCGCTGGCAGGCCCAGTTGCTCTTTGGACAAGCTGTGCACCGCCGCGGTGAAGACCGGCAGCACGGCATCACCGGGGCGATCCGGCAGGGCACCGGAGCGCGCCCATTCTTTATAGAAGCCGCGCCCGCCCGTCAGCCGCGCTTCGAGGTCGCGCAGCATCTCATGCGCCTGCGGGTGCATGACGGCGAGTATCTGCATGCCCTCGCTCAGCGAGCCGCCACCGAGGCCTTCGAGATCCTCGCGCACCTGCCGCAGCGCCGAGAACATGCCGGGCGCCGACGTGCGTTGCCCGCGTCGCAGGGCGTCGACCATCGTGGCGGGGATCGCCGGATCGGCGGTGAGCGCGCCCAATGTGCGCGCCTGGTGCAGACCGATGAGCAGGTCGGCGTGGGCCTGCTCGTCGGCGTCGAGTCCGACGTCTTCGATGGCGAACTCGATGCTCTCGAGGATGTCGGCGGGCGTGCTGTCGGCGGCGAAGAACAGGATGGCGTCGGCCACGTGCAACCAGGTCGACGCGTCGAAGGTGCGCAGGGCCAGCTCGCGACTGCGCCACAGCGCGAAGCCATCAGCGGGGTCGTCTTGACGAACCCCAGCGCGTATTCGATGCCCGTCCAACGTCGCGGCGCTCCCCGGCGGCAGCGTCATGGCCAGGGCGCCGCACAGCGGCCGTAGGCCCTGATCTGGGCGCAACTCCAGCAGGGCGGTCAGCAGGGTGAGGAGCGCGTCATCGGGCAGGCCGCGCTGGCGCAGATCGGTGATCCATTGCAGCACGCCCGCCGGCCGGGTCGCCTGCACCAGGAACAGCGCCGCCAAAGCCGCATCGCGTCGATCGTGGGCCAGCGCCTCGAGGCGCTGCAGATCGACCTCAAACGTCTCTTCGCTGAGGCCGCCCATCAGCGCCGCCAAGGCTTCGCCCAGCGCCGGCGCGTCGGCGGCCTTGGGGTTGTCCAACGCGTCCTTGGCGGCCTCGAAGGCGGCGCGGACCTGCTGAAACTTCGCCGCATCCGCGTCGGGCGGGTGCGCTTTGACCAGCCGCGCGTAGGCGCGTCGCAGCCGCTTGCGGTCGCTCAGCGCCTCTTCGCCGAACAGCGCGCGCGCGTCGTCGAGCGGCGTCATACGGCGCGCATGAATGCGTCGAGGGTGCCCATCACGAACGGGTGCGCGAGCGGAGCGGCGGTGAGGGCGTGCAGCAGATCGGTGAGCGTGACGCTCTTCTCTGCCATTTGCGCGCGCAACATCTCGGGCGGGGCAGGCGGCTGGGTTGGGTCGAGCAGCGCAAGCAGGATCGAGCCGGGCGCCTCATCGAGTCGCTTGATCTGCTCCACCGCCAGGATTCGCTGGGCAGACTCAACGACGAAGCGCGGCACATGGGCCAGATCGCCCTCGGCCACGGCCTGGAGCGGCGGGCGTACGCAGGCCCACCCCTCGGCGTCGAAGCCGATCGCCAGCTGCACCCCGTGATGGCTCAAGCCCAGGCGCGGCAGTGACTTGCCCGCGCCGACGCCCGCATAGGCGTCGGCGATGGCCTGGGCATCGAGCGTGACCTCGGCCTGGTGGAACAGCAGCCCAAAGAGCGCGCCCATGTCTTCGAGGTGTGGCTGGTGCAGGCGCGCCAGCTCGATCGCCTTCGCGGTGCTCAGGGCTGTGTGCTTGGCGCCCATCTTCAGGGGATCCCGATCAGCTTATGGGTCTGCAGCGACAGTCGCCATTGCGGATGCGCCTGACAGTACGCGACGCAGGCCGCCACGTGCCGGGCGCCGCTCGGATCGTCGAGGGGCTGCAGGAAGAAGTGCTCAAAGTCGAGGTGGGCGACCGACGCGGGCGTAATGGCCTGCGGATACACCAGCTTGAGCTCGTGGCCATGGGTCTGCACGACCGGGCTGTCGGGCTTGGGTGAGACGCAGATCCAGTCGACCGAGGGGGGCACCGCGCGGGTGCCGTTGGTCTCGATGGCGACCTCGAAGCCGGCCGCATGACAGGCGTCGACGAGGGCCTCGTCGAGCTGCAGCATGGGCTCGCCGCCGGTGAAGACGACGTAAGGTCGCCCGCCGCCGGGCCATCGCTCATGGAGCGCTGCCGACAAGGCCTCGGCGTCGGCGAATCGACCACCGCCGGGGCCATCGGTGCCCACGAAGTCGGTGTCGCAGAACCAGCACGCCGCCGTCGCGCGGTCAGCCTCACGGCCCGACCACAGGTTGCAGCCAGTGAAGCGCGCGAAGACCGCGGCGCGCCCGGCCTGCGCGCCTTCGCCCTGCAGCGTGTAGTAGATCTCTTTGAGCGCGTAGCTCATGCGCCGCGGATCCAGGTCGCGGACCCGTTCGGCGTCTCCCACAGCCGAATCTGCTCGATGTCGACGCTATGGGGATCGAGCAACGCCTGCGCGATCTCAGCGAGATGACGCACGATGACCTCTGCGGTGGGCGGATCATCGAACCAATACGCCGGCCGGCCATGGGCGTCGTTCGCCGCCGCGATGGCCAGCGCCGTCGGGTCGGGATCGCCCCGCATCAGCAGCGCGGTGTGGTCCCAGTGCTGGTCGATCCAGCCGCCGACCACGCGCTTGATAACCCCAAAGTCGATGATGCGACCTTGGGGATCGAGGCCCTCAGCGCGGCAGCTGATCTCGGCGACATACCGGTGTCCGTGCCATGCGGCACAATTGCTCTCGTGACCGGGTACCCGATGTAGGGCGTCCCATTCGAGGCGGCGGGTGCAGGTGAGCATAGGGCTCCTCGACGACGAATGACTCGCTCAAATGCCCCAAGCGACCGCCCGGCGTCAAGTCTCGGCTGCCTGTGGACGCGGGTGGACGATTCTTCAGTCGGGTCGCGATGCCCGATGCAACCCGACCGGTGATGGGTGATACTGCGCGGTATGCGCTCGCCCTTCGATGCTTCGATCGCCTTCGCCCAGGCCCAGGGCGCCGCATCGGATGTGCTGCTGGCAGCCGAGCTTGCCTGCCTGAGCCCGCGCGCCGTGCTCAAGCGCCGAGCGGACTTCATCAACGGCCGGGCGGCGGCGGCGGCATGCCTCGCGCAACTCGACCACCCTCGCGTGGCTGTCGCGCGCGCAGAGGATCGATCCCCGATATGGCCGGCGGGCCTGGTGGGCGCGTTGACGCACTCTGGTGGGCAGGCGCTGGCGGCGGTCGGGCGCGGTGCGGAGTGGTCGGCCATCGGCCTGGACTTGGAGCACCTGAGCGGGCTGCGGCGCATCGAGATCGCGGATCGGGTGGCCGACACCGCCGAGCGGGCCTGGATCGGCGATGACCGGCGTCGGCTGCTGGCGCTGTTCTCGGCGAAGGAGTCGATCTTCAAGGCGTTGTATCCGCGGTTTCAAAAGTGGTTTGGCTTCGACGCGGTCCGCCTTCGGGCCACGTCGACGGGCTTCGACGCGCTCGTGTTGCAGCCTTTGGACCGTCCGGTGGGCAGCATCGTGCCGGTCGGCGTGCGCTGGATGGACGACGCGGTGCTGACCTGGGTCAGCCTGCGCTCGTCGTTTGCTCCGCCTCATCGCGCACCACCCATTTGAGCGGGACCAGCCGCAGCTTGCCGCGGGGCTCAGCCTGCCCGGGCGGCGCGATGCGCACGACGGCCTGGCGATCCTGAATCGCCAGCAGGTGCGCGACGCGGGGGTCATTGGGGTAGTGCACGGTCACGACCACGGCTTGCTCTTCTTCGGGCGCGGCCAGGCGGCTGATGGTGATCTCGGCCCAGTAGGGGTCATAAAACGCCTCAATAATCTCGCCCGCGAGCCGCCAGGCGACCACGCGCTCTTCAGCGCGCGTGGGTGTGAGGCGCGCGATGATCAAGAACAGGTCGAACCGGTCGTCGCCCGACGCGTCGAAGAAGACGCGGGTGTCGTCCCAGGGCGAAAACAGGGTGAACAGCCGCGCGCGGGCTTCACCTTCGAGCTTTCGGCCCGTCGTGGGTCGATCGTCCTCGGTCGACGATTGCTGCCCGCGCAAGATGCGCTGCGCGACGTTGCCGAGGCGCAAGTACGTGCGCAGGCTCTTGCCGACGAGCACGAAGACGCCCCGCGAGTCGGGGGCGAGGATGAATCGATCCTCAGGGGAGGCCGGGCCCGTGCGCCCACACAGGGCCTGCACCAGGTCGCCATCGATGGAGTCGCCGGCCTGCAGGGCGGCCTCCAGCGCGGCCGGGTTCGCCGTGGGGTGATGCTGTCGATAGCGGTCGAGCGCATGGAAGCTCACGCGTCGGCTCCGCGGTCGAAATAGAGGATGTAAACGCACATACGCAAGAGATGATGCCGACTCGACGGCTGTGGTGTCGACCCAGACACAAACTTCAGGCATGGTCTGCGCCATGACGCCTCATTTGACCCTCCACGGCATCACCGCTGGCTTCGGTGGACTGCCGCTCTTCTCGGATCTCGACCTCGCGCTGCGCCCCGGCGATCGCTTGGTGCTCATTGGCCGCAACGGGTCTGGTAAATCTACCCTGTTGCGCGTGATCGCTGACGAACTCCAACCCGACGGGGGCACGCGCAGGCTCAGCCCGGGCGCGAAGGTTGGCTTTCTACCGCAGATGCCCGACCTGTCGGCCTGGGACACGGTGCGCGCATGCATCGAGGCGGGGGTCGACCCCCGCAACCCGATGCCGTCGTACCGAATCGACGCGGTGGTGGACGGCTTGCGCCTCGACGGCCGCGCCGATCCCATGACGATGTCGGGCGGCGAGCAGCGCCGCGTCAGCTTGGCGCAGGCCCTGGTGGCGGATCCCGCGGTGCTGCTGCTCGACGAGCCCACCAACCATATGGATCTGCCCAGCATCCAGTGGCTCGAGAAGAACCTGCGCAGCTTCAGGGGCGCGCTGGTGGTGATCAGCCATGACCGGGCGTTCCTCAGGCGGGTCGGTACGGGCATGATCTGGCTGGACCAGGGCCGCCTGCATCGGCGCGATGAGAGCTTCGACACCTTCGAGATCTGGAGCGAAGAGATCGCCGCGGCCGACGCCAACGCGCGATCCCGCCTCGACACCAAGCTCGCCGAGGAGGAGCACTGGCTGCATCGCGGCGTCACCGCGCGGCGCAGCCGCAACATGGGGCGCCTGCGTCGCCTGTATGAGCTGCGGGCCGAGCGCAAGACGATGCGCTCGCGGGGCACGGCGAAGGCCGACCTGCGATCGGGTGAGACCTCCGGCAAGATCGTCGCGAAGGCCCGCGGGCTGTCCAAGGGCTTCGGCGATCGCACCATCGTGCGCGACTTCGACACGACGATCATGCGCGGCGATCGGGTGGGCATCATCGGGCCCAACGGCGCCGGCAAGACCACCTTGGTGCGGCTGCTGACGGGCGAGATTGAGCCCGATGAGGGCCGCGTCGAGCGGGGCACGAAGCTGTCGGTGTCGTACCTCGACCAGCAGCGCGCGAGCATCCCCGACGAGTCGACGCTGCGCGAAGTGCTCTGCGCCAGCGGGACCGACACCGTGGTCGTTCACGGCCATCCGCGTCACGTCGCCGGCTACCTCAAGGACTTCTTGTTTGAGCCGGGCGACATGCATCGGCAGGTGCGCACGCTGTCGGGTGGCGAGCGCGCGCGCTTGCTGTTCGCGCACGCCTTCACGCGGCCCAGCAACCTGCTGATCCTCGATGAGCCGACCAACGATCTCGACATGGAGACGCTGGACCTTCTGCAAGAGCTGCTCAACGACTATGACGGCACGCTGCTGCTGGTCAGCCACGATCGCGACTTCCTCGATCGGGTGGTCACGAGCACGATCGTCATGGACGGTGCCGGCGGCGTCGAAGAGTACGCGGGCGGCTACAGCGACTACCTCGATCAGCGCGACGACTCTGCCCCCGCGCCGGTGCAGACGGCGTCGAAGTCGACCAAGTCGAAGGGCAAGCCCAAGACGAAGCTGAGCTATAAAGAGCAGCAAGAGATGGACGATCTCGGACAGATCGTCGCGGCGCGCGAGATCGAGATCACGGGCCTCGAGGCCAAGCTGGGCGACGGTGACTTCTACGGTCGCGATCCGGCGGGCTTCCAGGCCGCGATGGACCAGCTGACCCAAGCGCATGAGACCCTCGATACGGCTGAGGAGCGCTGGCTCGAGCTCGAGATCATGCGCAGCGAGTTGGCGGAGTCGTAAGGGCGTGGCCTGGGTCGTCGAGCTGGGCGTTGGGCTGCTACTCGGCGCGATCGTGATCGGCCTGGTGCTGTTCCATCGGCGCACGCGAGCGGGTGGATCGCGGGCCGCGTCGCCCATGCCCCTGGATGCACAGAGCGTGCGCCGGCTGGGCTATCTGCCGGTGGGATCCCTCGCCGCGCGTCGGCTGCAGGGCGCCGTACCCATCATCTTCGAGTGGCAGGACGGGCCGGTCTGGCGCACGGCGATCGACGGGCCGGTGGCGTTGGATCTGGACGCGCCGGACGTGCAGATCCTGCTCGGGCGGCTGGGTAATGCCGAGGTGGTGCAGACCGCACGCAGCCTTGAACTGCAGGGCGGTGAGGCGGGCGTGGTGGATCATCACCTGGCGGCGGCCGAGTTGCTGTCTGTGTTGCGAGGGCGCGCGGCGACGCCTCTTGCGGAGACCTCGGACGGGTCGGCCGTCCGAAGCCACGGTCAGTGAAGCCGGTCGGGGGGCGGCAGGTTTGGTCGGCATGGGAGGCTGTAGGTCGCTGTCTTTAGACCCATAAAGGATTAATCCAACAAGAGTAATATTAATATCCTGATGGGCTGGATTCAGTCGGCATCCCACCGGTATGACTTGCGCATGCTCCAGGGGGGAAATATGGGATTCAAGACGACCATCGGGCTCACGCTGGTTGGGGGATCGGCGCTGGCCGCGCCGGCCTTCACCGGTGACATCCGCAACTTCGAGGTCGTGCAAGGCGATCAGGTGCTCGTCGTGCCGGCCGTCGAGCGGGCTGAGACCGCCGCGTCGTTCTTCGACTACAACAGCGCGTCGAGCCACACCGGCTTCGAGCGCAAGGGCCTCTCGCTGCTCTTCTTGTACCGCGATCTGCGCGATGATGAGCTGTCCCTCATCATCACCCATGGCGTCGACAACCTCGGACAGCCCGACGCCGAGCTGCAGGGCAGGGCGACGGCAAACATGGACCTCGACGACGTGCCCGCGGCGACGCGGCTCGTGGTCAGCGACGACAACTCCGCGGAGTTCGGGCGCCCCGAGCCCACGGCGTATCGCGGCCGATGGAGCTACGTCGACAACACCGACGGCGGCGTCATCGGCGGGCTGCCCATCGACGAAGACTGGGCCATCAACATCTCCAACGTGGCCTTCACGGGCGACATGGACACGTGGCAGTTCTACTTTGGCGACGGCGCCGCTGCCGCTCTCGACCCGGCTGAGCCGCTGGTGTTGCGCTCTCGGGGGGCGTCGCAGGGGCCCAACGCCGTGGGCGCGCCCGAAGGCCAAGAGGTGCTCGTCTGCGCGCTGGCCGCCGATGACGATCCCGCAGTGGTCGAGCTGGGCATGACCTTCAACTGGCAGGACGGCACCATCGACGTGGGGGTCACGCCGGTGGGCGAGCTGTTCTGCCTGCGCCACACCTTCGCCGACGATGGCGTGTATGCCGTCGAGATCACCGCGCTCAACGCGGCCGGCGACAGCGCGGCGCGCATCGTCACGGCGACCATCGACAACGTCGATCCGGTCGGCTCTGCGGGCGGCCCGCTCCAGGGTGACGAGGGATCGGGCATCGACTTCGAAGGCGCGCTCGTCTCTGATCCTGGCACCGATGACACCCACGAGTACCGCTGGGACTTCGACAACGACGGCGTCTTCGACACCAACTTCGACGCCGACCCGAGCGCGCGGTTCACCTACGCCGACGACGGCCTGTACATCGCGATCATGGAGATTCGCGACGACGACGGCGGCACGCATCGCGCGCCGGTCGAGGTGGTCATCGCCAACGTGGCGCCCACCATCATCTCTGAGGCGCCCATCACGGCCACCGTTGATGAAGAGCTGCGTTTGCAGGCCGAGGCGACCGACCCGGGCGATGACGCGCTGACGTGGTCCCTCGAGGGCGCGCCCGACGGCGCGATGATCAACCCGGTCACCGGTGAGTTCGTCTGGACGCCCGCCGGCGCCGATGCCGGCGAGGTGCGCTTCGAGATCGTCGTCACGGACGGCGACGGCGGCGAAGATCGCCAAGAGTTCGTGCTCGACGTCATCTTCGACGCCGACGGCGACGGGTTCGACGACGACGTGGACAACTGCCTCGACGCGCCCAACCCCGATCAGACCGACACGGATGCCGACGGGCTCGGCGACGCGTGCGACAACTGCCCGGCCGACGGCCCGGCGACCCAGCTCGACTTCGACGACGACGGGGCCGGCGATCTCTGCGACGCGGACGACGACAATGACGCGGTCCTCGACGTGGACGAGCCGGGCCAGGGCACCGACCCGTTCGACCCCGACACCGACGACGATGGCGCGGGCGACGGCGCCGACAACTGCCCGATCGATGCCAACGCGGATCAGGCCGATCTTGACGCCGACGGCCTGGGTGATGCCTGCGATGGCGACGTTGATGGCGACGGGATCCTCAACCCGGCCGACAACTGCATGCGCACCGCCAACGCCGATCAGGCCGACCTCGATGCCGACGGTATCGGCGACGCCTGCGACGACGATCTCGACGGCGACGCGGTCGCCAACGACGCTGACAACTGCCCGCAGATCGCCAACGCCAACCAGGCTGACCTGGACGCCGACACCGTGGGCGACGCCTGCGACGACGACATGGACGGCGACGACATCGCCAACGCCGATGACAACTGCATGCGCACCACCAACCCCGATCAGCTCGACACCGACGGCGACGGTCTGGGCGATGCCTGCGACGACGACGATGACGACGACGGGGTGCTCGACGCCGACGACAACTGCGCCCTGACGGCGAACGCCGACCAGCTCGACAACGACGACGATGCTCTGGGCGATGCCTGCGACGACGACGATGACGACGACGGCGTGCTCGACGACGACGACAACTGCCGCCTGACGGCCAACCCCGACCAGAGCGACGCCGATGACGACGCATTGGGCGATGTCTGCGACGCCGACGGTGACGACGACGGCGTGGGCGACGTCGAGGACAACTGCCTCGGCCTCGCCAACCCCGACCAGCTCGACACCGACGGCGACGGCGACGGCGACGCCTGTGACGACGACGACGACGGCGACACCGTGGGCGATCGGGTCGACAACTGTGTCGTGACGCCCAACGTCGACCAGATCGACGTCGACGGCGACGGCGTCGGCGATGTGTGCGACGACGATGACGACGGCGACGGCGCGGTCGACGGCGACGACAACTGTCCGGGCGTGGCCAACCCCGGCCAGGCCGACGCGGATGACGATGGCGTCGGCGATGCCTGCGACGATGACGATGACGGCGACGCGATTGGCGACGATCTCGACAACTGCCCCCTCGTGGCCAACCCCGACCAGGCCGATGAAGATGGAGACGGCACGGGCGATCTGTGCGACGGCGATCAGGACGGCGACGAGATCCCTGACGACGTCGACAACTGCCCGAGCGCCGCCAACCCCGACCAGCTCGACACCGACGATGACGGCGTCGGTGACCCCTGTGACGACGACGATGACGCCGATGAGGTGGGCGACGCTGACGACAACTGCGCGCTGATCGCGAACGTCGATCAGGCCGACCTCGACCAGGACGGTGTCGGTGATGTCTGCGACGACGACGACGAC
>JBNMOZ010000110.1:0-12062 GCA_051276005.1 Bradymonadia bacterium
TTGTGTTCAGCGTCGCGCTGTTCTTCGGTTGCGGTGACAAAGCCCCGGCCGGCGAGACGGGCACCCCCGCAAAGGCCAAGGCCGGCAAGAGTGCCGCCGTCAGCGCCGTCGCTCAGAACCTTCTGGCCGCCGTCCCGGACGACTCGCCCTACGTCTTCGCCAACACGGCGGCGATGCCCAAGGACTTCATGGACCGCATCGGCAAGGCCATGACGCCTGCGATGCAGATGCTCGAAAAGCAGCTCCTCGAAGAAGAGAAGCGCATCGGCGACAGCACCGATGCAGATGACAAGATGGGCAAGGCTTTCATCGCCGAGCTCAAGGGCAACCTCAACCGCGCTGGCATGGCGAAGATGGGCTTCGATCCCGACTTCCGCTTTGTCATGTACGGCGTGGGCGTGCTGCCCGTGATGCGCTTCGCGCTCAAGGACGCCAAGGCGTTTCGCGCGATGATCGCCCGCATCGAGACCAACGGCGGCCGCAAGGCGCCGACGGCCAAGCACGGCGACCAGGAGTACTACCGCTTCGCCAACGACGGCATGATCATCGCGATGGCCGTGCTCGACGACCAGGTGGTCGCCAGCCTCATGCCTGAGGCCTCGGCCGCCATGGTCCTGCCGGCGCTCTTCGCCCCCAAGGGCAACGGCAAGGTCATCGGCGCCAAGCTCGAGAAGAACGCCAAGGCGTACGGCCTGCGCGCTTCGTCGTCGGGCTACGTCGACCTGGCCGGCATCGCGCGCTCGGCCATGGGCACCGGCACCGCGCTCAACAACCAGATCTTCGCCGCGATCACCAAGGGTCAGATGCCGCCGCTCTCGGCCGCCTGCAAGACCGACTACGAAGGCCTCGTCAAGACCTTCCCGGGCATGGCGTTCGGCTACACCGAGCTCAGCGGCACCACTGCCAAGGCGCGCTACGTCTTCGAGATTGAGTCGGCGCTGGCCGCCGAGTTGGCCAGCCTGCGCTCGGCCGTGCCTGGCCTCGGCAAGAAGAACGAAGGCCTCGCGACCTTCGGCATGGGCCTCGACGTCGAGAAGGCCCTGACCTTCCTGCTGGCGAAGGCCAACACGCATAAGCCGTACGGCTGCGAGAACCTGAGCATGATCAACCAGGTGTTCGGCGGCATGGGCATGGTTCAGGCCGTTCCGCCCGAGCTGCGCGGCCTCAAGGGCCTCATCGTCAACGTGACGAGCATGGACATGGGCGCCAACGGCCCCGGCAACATCAAGGCGACCGCGCTGCTGCTCGCCAACAATGCCGACAACCTCATCACCATGGCCAAGGGTCAGGTTCCGCCGCTGGCGTCGCTCGCAGTCAAGACCGACGCCACCCCCGTCGCGTTCCCCGCCGGCCTGATCCCGCCGGTCGCCGAGAACCCGCATGTCGCCATGACCAAGAACGCCATCGCGATCTCGGTCGGTAAGGGCGAAGAGGCCAAGTTGTCGGGTATGCTGAGCGCCAAGGCGCCGGCCGCGACGCCCGTCTTCTACGCCGCGTACGACATGCAGGCCATCATGAAGATGACCGGCATGGGCGACATGGGCATGCAGGGCGAAGAAGCCGCCGTCATGAAGGGCTTCATGGACCTGGTCAAGTCGGTCACGTACTCGATCGACTTCCAGAAGAGCGGCATCGTGATGGAGCAGTCGCTCGTCATGCCCTGATCGGGGCCGCCCCTGACTCAGAGCGACCCGAGCATGGCCGACCGGCGTGCTCGCGAGGTGGCCGTCCAGCGCATCGGCGCTCGACAGGCCTACCCAGCGATAAGCTACCCAGCGACAACCTACCCAGACGCATCAACCCTATCAGCGGCGCACCAATTGGGGGCGCTGGCGAATGATCATGCGTCGTCATGGGGCAGCGCCTTGGGCTGCCAGCGGTTGATGCGCGCGCCGTGGGTGGCTTGGTACCGGGCCAACTCGGCCGTATACAGCCGATGGGTGGCCGCGAGCCGGCCGTCGAGGATCGCGCGGCGATCGTCGCCATGGGTCTCACGCCGCGCTTGAATCAGCGCTTCAATCTGACGCCGTGCCGCGGCCACATCGGCCTGTCGATCCTTGAGGCGCAGGTGCCCCAAGCCGACGATGAGCGCGATCAATCCAACCGCGCCAAGCGCGATCCAGATCACGTCGACGCGCTGGACGCCGGCGCCAGACTGAAGGCTTCGTCAAGCTCGGCCTGAAGCTTGCGCGTCACGGCCAGCCGGAACATGCGCAGATCGCCGCGAAACGACCAGCGCGGGTACTTGAAGGTGGCCGGGCGGTTCTTTTCGATGATGAAGTGCCCGACCCAGGCAGGGCCATATGCGAACAGCGGGGCGACGCCCATCATGACCGGGTTGAGGGTCGCGGCGCCGACGGCGAACACACCCAGCGCGGTGCCCGTGCCGACCAGATGCAGCGTCCGGTTGAGCGGGTTCTCATGCTCGCGCAGGTAGTAGGGCCAGAAGTCTTCAAACGTCTTCAGGTCGGCGTCGTCGATGCTCGGATGCGCGCTCATGATATCCCCCGTCGCGGTCTGCGAATGCGGCGCGATGGTACCCGGGCCCCTGGGCCTTGTCGACCGCTAGGCCTTGTCGACCGAGCGCAGGTGCCGTATGCCGAAGCCATGCGAACCCGCACCTGCTTACCGATCCACGGCACCCCCGAGCACACCGCCGCCGAGGCCGACCGCCTCGTCGCGGGCCTCGACGACGTGCTGCGCGTGGGCCCCGACGACACCGCGCCGCGGGCGGTGCGCGATCTGCTCGGGCGGTCCTTCGACGCGGTGGTGCTCGATCTGCACACGGCCATCGACGCCGACGTGATCGGGCAGTGTCAGGGCTTCATTCGCGGGGGTGGCGCGCTGATCTTGCGGCTGTCTCACGACGGCATCCCCGGCGGCGATGCACGCCTCGCGGCGTTTCCCTACACGACCGACGACGTCACCCGCCGATTCGCGGCCCGCTTCGAGGCGCGCCTGCCCGCCCCCACCCTGGCCACGCAGCCGCTGCCTCCCACCGATCACGCGACCCAGGGCACGTTTGAGCAGGCCGAGATGGTCGCGCAGCTGCGCATGCTGCTCACCGAGACGACCCCCCAGGCCGCCGTCATCATCGCCGATCGCGGCCGGGGCAAGTCGAGCGCGCTGGGGCTGACGATCCGCGGCAGCGCGCTGCGGGTGGGGCTGGCGGCCGGTCGCGTCGACGCCGCTGCCGAGGTGGTGCGCTTCGCAGCCAACCCCGACCTGCCGTTCTATGCCCCGCTCGCGCTCGCGTTGGCGCCCGCTCGGCTGGACGCGCTCATCATCGACGAGGCCGCTCAGGTTCCCGTGCCTGTCCTGCAGCGCATCGTGCAGCAGCACCCCGACACGCACCTGATCTTCGCGACAACCGCGCGCGGCTATGAAGGCACCGGGCGCGGCTTCTTGCTGCGCTTCGTCGAGTGGCTCAGCGATCATCGGACCACCCAGCGCTTCAGCCTGCACGCGCCCATTCGCTGGGCGAGCGGCGATCCGCTGGAGCGCCTGGTCTTCGACGCGCTGCTGCTCGACGCCCTGCCGGCCACCGTCGAGCGGGTGGGGTTTGATGTCGATGCTGTCGAGCCGGTCATCCTCGATCGCGCGACGCTGAGCGACGCCCAGCTGCGGCAGTTCTTTGGCTTGATGGTGCACGCGCATTACCGCACCACGCCGGGCGATCTACACCGCATGCTCGACGCGCCCAACGTGCGGCTGCACGCGCTGCTGTATCGGGGCGACGTCGTCGCGGCCACCATGGTCGCCCTGGAAGGTGAGCTGCCCGCCGAGACCGCCGACGCGATCCACCGAGGCCGCACGCGCGTGCGCGGACACGCCCTGCCCGAGACCCTCGCCTCGCACGCGGCCCGCCCAGACGCCGCCCAGATGGCCATCGTGCGCTCGGTGCGAATCGCGGTGCACCCCGCGTTGCGGCGGCTGGGGTTGGGCACGCGCCTCATCGATCACGTGCACGCCAGCTACACGCCCGACTTGTTCGGGACGCTCTTCGGCGCCACCGCCGACCTGCTCACCTTTCGGCGCGTCAACGGCTACCGGCTCGTGCGGGTCGGCGCGTCGCGGGGCACCCGAACCGGTGAGCCCGCCGCGGTCATGATTCGCCCGGTGACGGCCCGCGCCGACGCGTTGCTGGCCGATCTGCGGGCCGATCTGGCGCGGGACTTGCCCCTGCAACTCGAGCTGATGCAGGCCGGCGACGAGCTGCTCTTGGGCGACGCGATGCACGCCGCGCTGACGGCCGATTTGCCGGCCCCAGCCCCGATGGATGACGCCCGACGCGACGCGATCGTGCACACCTTCACCCACGGCCCGCGCACCCATGAAGCCGCCGCCGTGGCCCTCGAAGCCTACACACGCGCCCACGCCGACGCCCTCGATCGCATCGAGCCGCAATACGCGGCGCTGGTGCGCGCGCGCATCCTCGAACGCAACGGATGGGCCCAGGCGATGCGCATCGCGGGCCTGCCCAGCTTGCCCGCGACGATGCGCGCTCTGCGGCGAGCCATGCGCGCCCTGGTGGGAGTTTGCTAGAGTGATGCCCTCTTGGATGGGGAGGCGCATGCAGCGCATTTGGGTCGGGGTCGTCGCGGTCGGGTTGATGGGCTGCGCTGTCGGGGCGATCGCTGAAGACGTTGGGGTGGAGGACGACGCCGCCATCAGCGGCGTCGTCGCCCCGCCGACGGCGCCCCCTGCGCCGCTGCCAGATCTGGGCGGCACGGGCGGCACGGGCGGCACGGGCGGCATCGTCGACATGATGCCCCCGCCCGACATGCCCATGGGTGGACAGCCACCCGAGGACTGCATGGCGGGCGCGCGCTTGGGCCTGTGCAGCATCTGCGGCAACGACGCCACCCCCCGCAACCCCGGATCCGACGATCAATGCCCCATCGACTGCGCCGGCATCGCCTACGAGCAGGCCGAGCAGCCCGACGGGTCGGTCACCTGCACCCTCAACGAGCGCGCCGCGATGGTCGACACCGTGCCGTGCGTGGGCGTGGGCGTCTGCGAAACCAACCCCGCCCGGCTCTGCGACGCGCCGCTCACCCAGGACTTCGGCACCGCCGGCCCCTGTCAGATCATGAACGGCTGCGTCGGCGAAGAGCCCCCGCAAATCATGGCCGCCGATGACGGCACGCCCTGCGGTGAAAACGACGCGGGCATGTGCGTTGGGGGCACGTGCGAGATCGACGATCCCTGCGAAACCGACAACCCGTTTGCCCAGGCCTTCTGCGGCGACGGCGTGGACGGCGTCAACGGCTGGTGCGAGTGGTACGTCAACGGCCCGGGCAACAACGACTACAGCTGCAACGACTTTTGCGGCGCCATCGGCATGCAATGCCTCGCGGTCTGGAACAACGTCGGGGTCGGCTGCGGCCACGGCGACGGCTGGGACTGCGGCGAGCGCGCTGATGATCAGATTTGCCGGTGCACCTACCAGTGACCGCAACGCGACCCGTGACAGCGACCGCAACGACCGACCTGCTCGATCACTGGCACCCGGTCTGTCTTGATCGCGAGCTGGGTGACACGCCGCGCCAAGTGTGGCTCGACGGGACGGCGTATGCGGTGTTTCGAGCGGGCGATCGGGCTGCCGGGCGAATCGGCGCGGTGCCCGACGCCTGCCCCCACCGCGGCATGCGGCTGAGCGCCGGCACCGTCGACGACGGCCAGATCGTCTGCCCCTATCACGGCTGGTCGTTTGCGCCGGGCGGGGCCGGCAAAGCGCCTGGCACACCCCAGATGCGCCCCCACACGGCGTGCCTCGAAGCCGTCTCGCGCTTCGGCGTCATCTGGATGCGGCGCGGTGGCGCGACGAGCCCATTCCCCGCCGTCGGCCCCCAAGGCTACTCGCCCGTCAGCGTCACCCGACATCGCGTCGCCGCGCCCTTGGAGACCGTGCTCGACAACTTCACCGAGGTCGAGCACACCGGCGCCGTGCATTGGCTGCTGGGCTACCCACCTGAATCAATTGAAGACATCCGGGTCGACACCACCTACACCGCCGACAGCGTGCGCGTGTTCAATCGCGGCCCGCAGCGCCGGCTGCCCCGCCTGCTGACGCGCCTGCTCAGCCTCCGCCGTGGCGACCACTTCATCGACGATTGGACCACCCGCTTCTCACCGGTGCACACCGTCTTCGAGCAGTACTGGGTCGATCCGCAGACCGCTGAGCATCGCGGCCCGCACGTGCACATCGGCGTGGTCTACACCCCGGTCCACCCGCAGATCACCGACGTGTACACGCTGGCCCACACCAACGCGCCCAAGACCGGCCGCTTCGGACTCGACGGCTTGTTTCATCTGCTGCTCAAGGGGTTCGCCGAGGTCGAGGTGCGCCTCGACGCCACCTTGCTCGGCAGCCTCGCCGATCCGAGCGCGGGCGTTCGCGGTCGTCGATTGGGGCGGTTCGACGCCGTCATGCGGCTGCATCGCAAGCGCATCGAGTCGATCTATCGCGGCGGCCAGCCCCCAGGCACACCATGAGCTTCGCGGATCGCGTGGCTGCCCTGCCCTCTCTGGGCATCGGCGTCTCGACCGAGTACCAGGCGATGGCGAAGGCCGGCGCGCTGGATCCCCGCGAACTGCGTCACCTGCACCCCGAGTTTGCGGGCTTCCTCGAGGTCGGGGTCGAGGCCAGCCGCGGGGTCGACGCCCAAGCCGAGGCCTGGAGCGCGGCGGGCTGGCCGACGACCTATCACTTCCTCGACGTGAACCTCGACGAGCCTGAAGATCTCGACGCCGAGTGGCTCGCCCAGACCCGGGCGAATGTTGAGACGCTGAACGCAGCCTGGATCTGCGGCGACGCCGGCCTGTGGCACTTCGGCCCCCGCGAGCGCGGCCAGATGCTGCTGCTGCCGCCGATCCTCACCGACGAGGCGGCGCGGGCCATGGCCGACGGCATCATCGCGCTGCGCGAGGCGACCGGCCGCGAGGTGCTGCCCGAGAACCCGCCGGGCCACGTCTTCATCGGCGATCTGCACCTGCTCGAGTTCTATGCGCGGCTGTGCGAGTACGCCGACACCGGCATGCTGCTCGACGCGGCGCATTTGGCCATCTACCAGCACTGCCAGGGCAACTCGGCGCTCGACGGGCTGTCGAACTTCCCGCTCGATCGCATCGTCGAGGTGCATGTGGCGGGCGCGGTGACCAAAGACGTCGACGGGCTGACGATCATCGAAGACGACCACACCCCCAACGTGCTGCCGGCGACCTGGCAGATTCTGCGGCACGTGGCGCCGCGAGCGTCGGAGCTGCGGGCGGTGGTCTTCGAGTGTGAGCACAACCCGATCGACGTGTGCTTGCCGGGCTTCCGGCAGATTCAAGCGACGCTGGCGGACTCACCTTTCGCCAAGCGCGCTGCTCAGGCCGCTTCTCAGGGCTCGACGAACCGCACCATCACGCGATAGGCCGGGGCGACGCCCTCGGTCCAGGAGATGGCGTAGCGCCCGTCGGCCAGCGCCGCGACCGCCATCGGGTAGGGCGCCGCCGGATCGACCAGCTCGATCTCCACCGGATCACCTACCGCGACCAGCCCGTCACTCAAATCGAGTCGCTGCGTCCACACCGCCGCCCGGTTGCCTTGGATGCGCCGAAACCACGCCATCAACGCGCCGTCTTCGCCCGCCTCACCCGGCTGAACGGCCATGGCAGGCTGGATGTCGATGGCGCCCATGCCGCCCACCTCGAAGCGGGCCTCGCCATCGAGCTGCCGCACCAGAATGTCGGTGCCGCCACGCTTCTCGACATGCCCGAGGACAAAGCTCTGGGTGCCCGCGGTGATGCGGGTTGAGCCTGACGGCGCGGGGAACGCTGGTTGTGTGACCAGCGCCGGATCGTCCGTCCACGGCGCCGCGACCACCGCGCCGTTGCCCTGATCGCCCTCGCCCCACGCGATCCAAACGGTGCCGTCGGCGGCGATGCCCACGTCGGGGTCGAGCTGCTGAGTCATGTCGAGCTCGACCGACGCGGTCTCACCGATGGGCTCGCCGTCGGCGTTCAAGCGATGGCCGTACACCTGAAAGGCGCTGCGGGCCTCGACGCCGCGGGCCCCCACAATGACGAAGCCGTCTGGCGTGGCAGCCACCTGCGGCATCCAGTGCCCGTCTGCGAAATCTGCACCCTCGCGCTGGGTGATCAGCGGAATGCTAGGCCCGCGCGGCGCGCCGTCATGCTCGAAGATTCGGTACCGCGTCACCAGGTTGGGGTCGGCGTTGTCGAGGTTCTGGGTCCACGCGAAGATCACCCCCGCCGGCCCGACCGCCACGCCCGGATCGACGTCGTTGGACACCCGATCGGCCGTCACCTCGAAGGGCGCGATCGTCGGCAATCCGTCACAGCCCAGGCGCGTGGCCCACACATCGAAGGTGCTCTCACCCGGCGTAACGCGGTTGTAGACCACCCAAAGGCCATCGCCATCGACCGCGATCGCGGGATGAATCTGGGTGTCGGGACCGGCGGGATCGACCGGCAGCGTCACGGCGCTGGGCGCACAGGTCACACCCATATCGGGCGGCGTAGCGTCCGGCGCTGCCGCGTCGATCGGGCCCGCATCATCACCGATGACCATGCCATCGAGCTGCACGCCCGCGTCGGTCGCAGGCTCTGCGGCCGGTGTCGTGTCGCAGCCCGCCAGCGCCAGCAGCGCAGCCATCGAATACTTCATGCATCCCCCCAAGGTCGGGCGAGATGGTGGAGAACGGACCGGTTCGGGTCAAGACCACGCTGGCGAGGCCACCACAGATGCCCGACCGGTACCCCATGATTGGGCGTACGTGTGTTGCAGCCCACCGCGCAACGAGCCGCCGGCTGACGCGACTCACCATGGCATGATGCGTGCTAAGTTTAGGGCACGACTGTCACCCAGGAGGCGTACCGATGACGAAGAAGCTCTGGCGAATCCCCGGCCTCATCGTGCTGTGGAACCTGACCGTCGCCGCGCCCAATTGTGGGGGGACGCAGGACAACGCCCGACCGCTCTGCGGCGAGGTGACGTGTTCGACTGGGCAGTTCTGCGCCGACGAGTCGGTCTGCGCTCCGCGGTTGGCGGTCGGTGAGCGGTGTCACCCCCGCCAGTGCATGCATGCGCTGCGCTGTGATCTCGGCATGGCCAGCCCCAAATGCGTCGTCCCCGGCGCGGTCAACGCGGGCGGCGAGTGCGGAGCGCGGGCTGATTGCGCCGACGCCCTCGTCTGTCACCTCGGCACCGGATGTGGACCCGCATTGCCCGAAGGATCCGATTGCAGCCGAAGCCAGTCCGTCTGTCGGGCTGAGAATCGGTGCCGAGAGGTGCCCGACGACGTGGATCGCTGCCTGCCGCCCGCCCAGGAGGGCAACGCCTGCACCCGCATCGATGAGTGCGAGGACGGGTTGATTTGCTCCTCTGGCGTCGGCGGCGGCACCTGCATGGTCGCCCGCGCACCCGGTGAGCACTGCCAGATTCACTCCGACTGCGGCGAGGGCCTCTTTTGCGCCGACTTTGGCGAAGCCGACGCGCAATGCGCCTGGGCCGGTGAGCAAGGCGATGCCTGCGATCCTGAGGCGCTCGCGCTGTGCGTCGACCGTCTGATTTGCGACGCCGGGGCCTGCCGGTTGGCGCAGGAGGACGAGTTCTGCTGGAAGGACGAAGACTGTCGTGCGGATCTCGAATGCAGCCCGTATGAGTTTGAGGAAGATTCCTACTGCATCGCACGCCCTGAGTGATCAGGCCGCAGCTGAGGCGCGATCAGTTTGGGAGCTGTGACGGGCTGCACGACGGGCGCATGCGCGGCGCGGCGAGCGTGATGCCGCGAATCAATACGTCCTCGCGGCAATCGCAGCGCGAGCATGCCTACCTCCGATCAGCGCCCAGGCAGGTTGACCGCGCGCGCTCCAAAGCGACGAGCGAAACTGCCGTCTTGATCAGCTCCGCATGGCCTTCGCGCACGCACGCCTCGGCTGTTGGCGGCACCGCGTCCATGAAGATCAGGCCGTCACGCAGGGCGGCCTGCTGGGTGCGGGTGTCGTCGAAGATGCCGACGACGAACTTGAGGAAGTCCATTCGTCCGCGCAGGTCGCGCGCCCGGGCATGATCGAGGGCGCGCTCGAACGCGGGCCGCGCCTCTTGCACCTTTGAGTAGGTCTCGAAGAGATAGCGCACGCCCAGCATGTCGACCGGCAGGCGACAGCGCTTGAGCGCCTGCGCCTTCGCCGTCTTCTGGGTCATCGTGCGCTGATAGATGTCGCGCGCGAAATCGGTGCAGGGGTTCTTGCGGTTCGCCTGCGCTCGGCGCGAACGCGCCAACTCGCTCGACGCCTGCTTCAAGAGGTCGCGGACCCGTTTGAGCACCGCCGGATCGGGCTCTTGGGCAGATCGCTTGATGATCGTCTCAGCCAGCGCCTTGATCTGCTGCTGCTGCGGCTGAGCGCCCGACGCCATCGGCAACATGAAGAGCGCACCCACCAACAGTCGAAACATCGCGATCACCTGCGGGGCGTGAAGGTCACCGGTACGGTCACCTTGCAGTTGTTGACCTTGCGCACCTTGATGCGCTCCAGCGCGGCCTCGACGCAGTCTGTGAGTGCGCCCGCCACCAGCGTGGCTTCTACGATGCTCGCGTCGACGGTGTTCGGGGTGATCTCGATAGAGAACGTGAGCCGACCCGGCCGGCGCTCCTCGCCCAGCGCGTCGGTGTGACAGCGCGCGAGGCGACGCCGCTGACGCCGCACCTGGCTGGCCACCCGCGCCTTGGGACAATCGCCCACGTAGGTGAAGCCCTTAAAGCCCACCCGCATGCGGCTCTTGCCGGCGTCGGCGTTGATGGCCTCGTCGATGGCGACGGGCACGAACTTCGCGGGCGGCGCGCCTCGAAAAGCGCTCGCCGCCAGCACCGACGGCAAATCGACCCCACCGGGCGGCGCGGCTTCACCCTTCGCGACGCTGACCTGAGGACGCCAGCCCGCGATGCGCCAGACGCCTTGAGACTGCACCATCCAGAACGAGACGACCTGCGGCTCATCGCCGATCTGCACCAGCGCGTCGATGAGCACCCGCTGATCCACCGTGCGCACGCGCCACAGATCGATGAAGCGGTACTCCTGGGGCCGGTCCACCATCAGCCGCGCGGGGAAGTCGCCCCGGTCGAGGCCCGACACGAACTGCATCGTCGTCGAGTCGGCGAAGATGTCATGGGTCAGCCAGGCGCGCGCGGCGGCCACGGGATCCGCGGCCCCCGGGGCCGACTCATCGGTAAAATCGGCCGCGTCAGGCGCGCCCTTCCCGCAGGCCACACACCCAATAAATGAGAGTAATATCAAATACTTAATCATCACGGCACCCGCCTCACGATCGGCCGTGTCGCGATCGGTACGCCGGGCGCCGCGATATGCAGGGCGTCCATGAGCGCGACGGTGCGCGCGTGATCGCCCGTGATCGGCTCGAAGAGGATGCCGACGGCCGGCTCTTCGGCCTGCAGGCGTCTGAAGACCGGCGCGAGCTGCACGCGGGTGGGCACCTTGCCGCGCACCGTCTCTTCGACCTCGCCGATCTCGAGGCTCATCGCCAGCAGCAGCCCTTCGTCGGTGGGGCGCACGCGAATGACCGGCAGCTTCTTCTCACCCGCGGGCACCTCTTCGACGACGGCCAGCGGCATATAGGCCGGCCCTCCGGTCGGGTCGCGCACGATGAGCATCAGCGTCTCGGCGCCCGCTTCAACCGCCCAATCGGCGACCTGCGCCAGCCGATCGGCGGTGCTCGCCCCGTCGAGGGCGACGGCCACATGGGGCAGGTAGGTCGCGTGCGCGGCCTGAGCGAGATCGGCGCGGGCTTTGAGGGCGGTGCGAATCGCGGCTTGCACCGCAGCGGCGTTGTCGGCCACCGGTTGGCCATCGACCCACAGCCCCGCCGTGGTGACGAGCACGAAGGCCGCGGCGGTTGGGCGGCCGTTGCTGTCTTTGCCGGCGAGCCCGCCGGGCCAGGGCTCGGCGGTGTCGGATTGCGGCAGCCCGCCCTTGAGATCGATCAGCCGCACCAGCGCCTCTTGCACCGCGGGGGCGCTGACGCGATCGATGCG
>JBNMOZ010000111.1:0-11993 GCA_051276005.1 Bradymonadia bacterium
CGAGACCATGCCCATCGGGACGGCAGTGCCCTGCGTGATTCACGGCAGTGACCGGGCCGGCGGCGCCATCGAGGTCGCTCAACGAAACGCCAAGCGGGCTGGCGTTGATATCGATCTGCAGGCGTTAACCGCGCGAGACGTCAAGGCGCCCGCGCCTACGGGCCTGCTGGTGGCGAACCCACCGTACGACCGCCGCGTGAAGGGCCAATCTGCGGCCTGGGACGCGCTGCGCGGCATGCTGCGCGGTGAGTTCGCGGGATGGCGGGCCGCGATCCTGTGTCCGGCGCCGCACCTGGCCGAACGCCTCGGGCGCCCGATCGCGCAGAGCCATCGGCTCACCAACGGCGGCTTGCCGCTCAACCTGTTGATCCTCGACCCGCACAAGGCGGGCGCCTGATGCGGCTGCTCAATCTCATCGCGATCCTGGTCGGCGGCTTGGGTGTCGCCGGCTGCAGCTCGGCGCCGCCGCTGCCCAAAATGGGCGCAGCGGTGCCGCCCGCGCAGGTCGCGGCTATCAAGGCGATGCCCCATGGGCCCACGCAGACCGAGGTGATAGGGGCGCTCATCGCCAGCACTGCGCCCGCCGCGACGCTGAAGTACGACGCGTTTGCGGCGCATAAGCGCGCCGACAGCGCCGCGACGACCGCCCATTTTCACGGGCATATCGTCGTCTTACAGGACGCCCGCGTCGAGCGGGGGTGGTCGGCCAAAGAGGACGCCAGTGGCATGGTGACCGCGCAGGTCAAGAGCACCGACGGCATGGTCAGCGAGGGGTTGCGGTTCGCGCGTACTGACGAAGCGCGGATCGTCGCGCTGAAGCCCGAGGCGCGGATCACTGCCACGTGTTTGCTGCTCAACGGCATCGAAGGCTACGTGCCCGACGCGATCGTTGCCGTCGGCTGTACGCTGTCGAACTGATCGCCCACGCGTTGTCGCGGTTCGGTCGGCAGGTTACATAAATCACTGATTTAGATGGATTTAATGCCTGTTTGACAGCCTGAGGGCTCGCCTCTATACTCCGCCGACTTTGACCAGGGTGAACCGGCGGAATGAGCCTCTTATCGACCATCTTTCTCGCCGTGTACTTCGTGGTGCTGGCGCTGCTCGCGTTCTATGGCGCGCATCGCTACCACATGGCTTGGCTGTACTTTCGGCATAAGAAGGACGCCCCCGTCCTGCCGCCGCAGCCCTCCGACGCCGAGATCCCATACGTTACAATTCAGTTGCCGGTCTTCAATGAGCGCTACGTCGTCGAGCGCCTGATCGACACGGTCTGCGCCATTCGCTACCCGCGCGACAAGCTCGAGATCCAGGTCCTCGACGACTCCACCGACGACACCGTCGACATCAGCCGCGCCGCGATCGCGCGGTGGGCCGCGCAGGGGGTCGACATCACCCTGCTGACGCGCACCGATCGCACGGGCTACAAGGCGGGCGCGCTGCAAGCGGGCATGAAGGTGGCCAAGGGCGACTTCATCGCCATCTTCGACGCCGACTTCATCCCCACCGCAGACTTCCTCGAGAGCACGGTGCCCTACTTCGCCCACGCGAAGACCGGCATGGTGCAGGCGCGTTGGGACCATATCAACCGCCGCTATTCGATGCTGACGCAGGCCCAGAGCATCTTGCTCGACGGGCACTTCATCATCGAGCACACGGCGCGCAATCGCTCGGGCCGCTTCTTCAACTTCAACGGCACCGCCGGTATTTGGCGAAAGAGCTGTATTGAAGACGCGGGCGGCTGGCAGCACGAGACGCTCACCGAAGATCTCGATCTGTCCTACCGCGCCCAACTCAAGGGCTGGGAGTTCATCTTCCTCAAGGACCTGCTGCAGCCCGCCGAGATCCCCGTCGAGATGAACGCCTTCAAGGCCCAGCAGCATCGCTGGGCCAAGGGCAGCATTCAGGTGGCGCGCAAGATACTGCCGACGATCCTGCGCTCCGAGGCGCCCGGCAAGGTCAAGCGCGAGGCCTTCATTCACCTGACCAACAACGTCGCGTACGTGCTCATGGTGATCATGTCGATCATGCTGCCGTTTGCGCTGCAGATCCGCATCGACCACGGCTGGTACGAGACGATGCTCATCGACCTGCCGTTCTTCATGGGCGCGACGGTCTCGGTGTGTTCGTTCTATCTGCTCTGTCAGATCGAGTCGGGGGAGCGCCCCTGGTACAAGAGCCTGCTGTATCTGCCGGTGGTGCTGGCGCTGGGCATTGGGCTGGCGGTCAACAACACCAAGGCGACGCTGGAAGCCTTGGTCGGCCACGAGTCGCCGTTTGTGCGCACCCCGAAGCTGGCGGCGGGCACCGACAACGTGCTGCGGCCCAGACGGCGTAAGTATAGAGGCAGCAAGACGATCCTGCCGTGGATTGAACTCGCGTTCGGCCTCGTCTACACTTATACGGTTATCATGTGCATCCAGCAGGGCATCTGGCTGGCGCTGCCGTTCATGATCATCTTCCAGTGCGGGTTTTTGTACACCTCACTGATGAGTCTGCTGCAATGGTCGACGCTGCTGCGCCGGCGACCGGCGAAGACTGAGGCGTCGTCATCGACTTGACGGGCCCTGAAACATCCCGCCGATAGCGGCGAAAGCGAGGGCCCGTGAAACTGAAGTCTGCTTTGGTCGCCTTGGCGCTCTGCGTCACCGCGCTCGTCCTCATGAAGCCCCGCACGTTCCTCGAAGTCGGCGCCCAAGGCAGCGCCGCTGTCGCGGTCGCCGGGCCCGGCGTGTTGGTGGTCGACCTCAAGGATGACGCCGACGTTGATGCCTTCGCCCAGCGCCACGGGCTGACCCTCGAATACAGCGCCAAGGTGTCCAAAGACGAGGCCCTGGTGCGCGCGAATGTGCCGGATCTCGCCGCCGCTCTGGCCCAGGTCAAGGCCGACCCCGCGGTCGAGGTGGCTGAGGGCGAGGTAAAGATGGAGGCGTTCGGCTTCCCCAACGATCCGCGCTACGCCGAGCAGTGGAACATGCGCCAGATCAACGCGCTGGCGGGCTGGAAGGCCGGCGGCGGGCGCGGCGTCACCGTCGCTGTGCTCGACACGGGCGTCTCGCCGGTCGCCGACTTGGGCGACTCGCTGCTCAAGGACGGCATGTCGTTTGTGCCGGGCGTCGAGGAGTTCGCCGACGGCAACGGCCACGGCACGCACGTCTCGGGCACCATCGCGCAGAACACGAACAACGGCGAAGGCGTCGTCGGCGTCGCGCCCAACGTGACGATCATGCCCTTCAAGGTGCTCGGCGACCAAGGCGGCGGCAGCGCTGACCGTATCGCGGCGGCCATCGACGAGGCGGCCGACCGCGGCGTGCACATCATCAACATGAGCCTGGGCGGCGGCTACTCCGAGATCATGAACAAGGCCAGCGCCGACGCGGCCCGTCGGGGGGTGCTGGTCGTCGCGTCGGCCGGCAACTCAGGGCGCGAAGGGCTGGGCAGCCCCGCGTCGTCGAAAGAGGTCATCGCCGTCGGCGCCACGGGCCCCGACGACGAGAAGGCCCCCTATTCGACCTACGGCGAAGGCCTCGAGATCGCGGCGCCCGGCGGCAACACGCAGAAGCCCGGCGGCGGCATCCTGCAGTCGACCGTCGACGGTCAGGGCGGCCAGAAGTACGCGGCGTTCCAGGGCACCTCGATGGCCGCGCCCCATGTGTCGGGGGCCCTGGCGATTCTGCTTGGCCGCGGCATCGCGCCCAAGGCCGCGGTGCACACGCTCTACGCGAGCGCCAAGGATCTGGGCGGCAAAGGCTACGACCAGACCTACGGGCACGGGCGCATCGACATCGGCGCGGCCATCAACACCACGGTCTACACCCGCGGCTTGCAGCGCTTCGGCCTGGGCATCGGCTTCGCGGTCATGCTGGTCATGCTCGTCGGGTTGGGCGGCCGCGAGATGACCGTCGTGGGCGTCGTGGCGGGCTTTACGGCCGGCGGCGCGATGTTCGTCTCGATGTTCTCCCCCGGCTTCTTGACCCATTGGCTCAGCCTCGATCTGCTGCGCTGGCCGGCGCTCATCGACGCGAGTTGGGTGCATAACCCGGTGTGGGGCAGCGCGCTCTTCGGCGTGATGGTGATGTTCGTGATGGGCCTCTTCACCCGCACGAACCTGCTGGCCACCGGCATCTGCGTCGGGCTGGGCACCGGCCTGATCTGCGGCGGCGTGAACCAGAGCCTCGCGGCCTTCAACAGCGCGACGCTCAACCTGTGGTGGTGTGTCGGCAACGGCATCGTGCTCTTGTTGGCCGGCGGCGTGCTGCTCACCGCGCGCAAGATGGAGCTGTCCAAGTGATGTTTGGTCGCGGGAAGCCGAAACCCGCGAAGCCTGAGGCGGCGAAGTCCACGACGTCTTTGCCGGCGAAGCCTGCCCAGACGACCTGGTATGGGCGCCTTGAGAAGCAGCAAATGATCGGCGTCGTCTGGGTGCTGCACGGCGAGGATGAGCAGCAGTACGAGCTGCGCGGTGTTGCGCCCGAGGCGGCCTTGGACGCGCAACGCGTCGCGGTCACCGGCGTGCTGGCTGAGGCGGGGTTCGGCATGCAGATGGTGGGTACGCCGATCGACGTGGCGACCATCGAAGCGGCGCCCGTCAAGGGCTAGGAGTCTGTAGCGCATGCGCCACAGGCTCCTAGATCGCGCCCTCGTCAGTTCGAAACAATCCGCCCAACCACTCGGTACGGCTTGGGAAACCAAGCCCAATGATCATCCAGCCACACCAGCCCATTATAGGCCATGCCCCGCGGTGCGTCCGGCTCGGTATACCGCCAGGTCAGCCAGATTCGATTGGGAATCAGGTACGGACCGAGGGCCGCATAGCCGCCGGGGAAGGGCCGGGTGAGCGGCGTCTGCTGGCCAAACATGCCAGCGGGGCAGGGATCAATCCGCAGCGCAGTCTGGCCGGGCTTGGGCTCGATTTGAGGTGCGTCCTGCCAGAGCTGATCGTAGGCCGCCTGCACGTGCGCTGCGACATCAGCGTGAAAGGCGGCGGCGGCGTCTCCGGATCGAGGCCGTAACTGGGCGACGAGCGCAGCTGTGTCGGCGGCGGGATCGGCGAAGGCGGCGAGCAGCGGGCGCACCGACGCGACGATGCTCTCAATGGCCGCGTGGGCGGCCCCAACCGCACCCTCGGATGCATCAGCGAGCGCGGCCGCGTGGTGGGTGGTCAGGGTGAGGCGTCGCAGCGTCTGATCTTCGACGGGGATCTCGTCGACGAAGCCGTTGTCGATCAGCCACCGCATGTCGGTCGCGAAGCTGCCGGGGCTTGGGCCAGCGTGATGCGTCCGAGGGCGTACCAGTCGGCCGTCAGACCCAGCTCTCGAATGCCCACGAGCAAGCCGCGCTGATGGGGCGTGAGAAGCGACGCCAACGATGGGCCCACGAGGGGCCCGTCACCCCCGTATTCGTCAGGCCAGTCGACCTGCACGGCCTGGGGCGACACCTTGGGTTGATACCGCACTGGGACCGGATCCTCATCCACGAGCACGACCGTCGATAGCGCATCGGCCAACGCCGACCACGGGGCCTCGTCGAGCCGGCCACCGCCCAGCATCACCTGACGTCCTTGGGGCCGCCGCTGCGCTGGCTCTCGACGCCCAGCCGCGCCACCCGCGACTCGACGGAGTCGGCGCCATTCATGATCAACGCGTTGGTGAGGTTGGTGTTGGCGCCGCCCTTGTTGAAGGCGGCGTCATCGCGGGCGCGGCGCCGATGGCGAGCTTGTCCGCCCCGCTCATCTCTGTCTTCTTCTGGGTGGGGTAGGCGGCGAGGGTCTTCTTGGCGTCCAGGCCCTCGATCTTGCTGCCGTCGTCCAGGTCGACCTTGCCGGTGGTATGCGCAAACTCGGCGGCGACCTTCTCCATGTCTTCGGGTTTGACGCCCTCGAGCGCTTTGTGGATCGCGTCGTGATCGGCGCTGCGTTGGGCCGCGTCGATCTTCTCCTTGAGACGGATCGCGTCGGCGCGATGCATCTTGTTCGCCATCAGCGCGTGGGTGACGTCCAGATCGGTGCCGCTGAGGTTTCTCTTGAGCAGCGTGCGGGTGCCCGCCCACTTGGGATCCGACGCAATCTTCTTGCGGTCGGTCTCGGGCATGCCGCGCAGAATCTTCTCGACCTGAGCGTCGTCGTCGCCATACCAGTTGATGCTGTCGGCGATCTTGAGCCGGGCGGCATCGCCGTGGTTGAGGGCCAGGTGCGTGCGCGCGATTCTCGCGCGCGGCCTTGAAGACGTCTTCTTGGATGCGCGGGCACAGGCCGTCGATCTGCTTCTGCAGGTCGGCGCCGTACGTCGTGGTACGCCCGGTGGGCGCCTCTTTGGTGGTCCTTTGCAGGGTGGCCAACTCGGCCAGGCAGTCGGCCTCGTGCTGGGCAAACGACGCGTTGGTGGGCGCGGTGTACTCGGCCATGGCGACGTCGATGCTCTTGCCCACCTCGAGCATGCCCTTACCCAAGGCCGTCGCCGCGTCGGTGATGCCCGTGGCCTTCGTGGTGCCCAGCAACTTGGCGTCCGCGGTGTTGGTTTTGACCAGCTCGCTGAGCTTGAGCAGCTCGCTATCGACGTTGGTGGTTACCAGGGTCGAGACCGAGGCGTGCACCCCATCGACGTCGCCGAGCACCGTGGTGTGCAGCGTCTCGAGCGTGCCAGTGAGGCCATCGAGCGCCTTGCCCGCCGCATCGGCCGAGACGAACCCGTCTTGGGGCAGGCCGTTCGGGCTTGAGGCCCTTTGCCGGATCGGCCATTTCTACCTCAGCCTTTGAGAGGCGGTACGCGACATCACCCACGCGCCAACCAGCGCCAACACCCCGCCCACGACGCAGCCCAGGTGCACTTCGGCGAAGACGCCCAGCGCGTGCAGCCCATCGGGCAGCATCACCATAGCCGGCGCGACGATGGGCTTCGCCCACAAGCCGACCGCACCCAACACCCCAAAACCGAGCGCCAAGCGGCGGCGCTCGATCAGCATCGCCGCGGAGCAGCCCGCGAGCACCATGCACCCCGCACCGAACCCGACGACCCATGATGCGACGTCGAGCCACGCCCAGACCACCGCCAGCGCCGCGCCGCCCAAGATCCCGCTGACCCCCGCGACGACGGCGGGCGAGGGCTGCTCAAGGGCAGCGTCCAGCGCGGTCAACGCCACCTGGGCTGCGACCCCGTCTCGTGCGGCCTCGAAGCGAATCAGCCAGGCCTCGCAGCCTGAGCGAGTCTCATCGATGTACAGCCGCACATCGGCCGCGTCAGCATGCACGCCAGCGCGCTGGCGGGTGACCGTCATGCCCATCGCGCCGACGACCTCGCGTGACCAATCGATGGTGAGCAACGCCCCAAGCGCAGCGTGGGTGTGGCGAATGCGCTCGGGCATGAGCGTGACACCGGTTGCGTCCACGTCCAGATAGTGCACCGGCCGGCGACTGCGGCGCAGGCCATTGAGCCACCACGCGGCGCTGGTCAGCGCGATGCCTGCGCCCACCAGGATGAAGGCGGGGTGCTCGACGAAGGCGAGCACACAAATGAGCAGGCCGACGCCGACGCCGACGCGCCCGACCGTCGAGGTCTGCGCTCTCTCGATAGATGGTTCACGAAGCAGCCGCATATTGCATAAAACCATACCGCGCTCGGCGCAGACGGCGCGCCGGTCAGGGAGTGATGGCTTGTGGGGATCGGCGGGTCGGTGACGGTCTTGAGATCGGCGCTGGCTAAGTGGCGGGCTTGGCCAACGCCGCCTCGACGGCCTCGATGACGTGGTCCTTGATGCCGCCCAGCGTCTTCGCGGGCAGGCCAATCTGCACCGAGTCGACCCGGCCATCGCGGCCCACCACGACCATCGTGGGGATCGCCTTGACCCGATAGGTCTGTCTGACCGTCTGGCGGGCGTCGTCGAGCAGCACGGGCAAGGTCAGCTTGCGCCCCGTCATCCAGCGCGTCAGCGCCTCTTCGCGTCGAGGCATGCGATCGGTGTTCACCGTGGCCACGAAGACGTCGGGGTTGTCCTTGTAGCGATCCCGCACCTGCTCGAGGGCAGGCAATGAGGCTCTGCAGGGTCTGCACCACGTTGCCCAGAAGTCGAGCACCACCACCTTGCCGCGCATCTCCTCAAGGCTGAACGTCTCTCCATCGAGCATCGGCACTGAGAAGTCTGGCGCTGCGCCGCCAACCTTGGGTCCGCCCTTGGTGCCGGTCAGGCTGACGGCCAGCACCGCGACGACCGCGACAATGAGGACCCAGCGCAGGGTGCTTCGGACGGCGTTGTTCAAAACGCCTCGATGGTCAGCTCGTAGGCGCCTGACCGGTTCGAGTAGCCGTCGACGACGAGGTAGTAGATTTCGCCTGCGACGCCATCGAAGGTCACTTCAGAGGTGATCTCGCCGCTCGCGTCGTCGTTGCAATCGGGCTCCACGACGCAATCGCTGCCCCGCACATAGAGCACGGTGTCGAAGGCGGATCCCAGCGTGCTGGCCCGATACCGGCCGTTGATACGGGGCACGAAGGCATGCACCACCTCGGGCGCCGCGGAGTTCGCGAGGCAGCTTGGTTGCACCGCGTCGATGCCGCCCGCCGTGTTGCCGATGACCTGATCGACGATGGGCGTCGCGCCCGCGCAGGCGCCTACACCCTGGGGCACACAGACGCCGCCAATACAGGCCTGGCCCGCGTCGCAGTCGGCCGCGCCGTTGCATTCGTTGAACTCGGGCGGACCGCTGTAGCGCAGCACCACGTCGCCTGACGCGCCGTTGTAGCCGTCGACGACGACGTAGTAGCGCTGGTCAGCGACCGCGTCGATCATCGCGCGACTCTGCAGACCCGGGCCGTCGTCGTTGCAGACCACCTCAGACAGCGCGTCGCCGCAGATCGTGCGCACCGAGAGCACCGTGTCGAAGCTTGAGGGGTCGAGATCGAGGGTCACTGGCACGTCGCGATCGAGCTGGAACGTATAGACCAGCTCGCCACCGGTGGCGTTGCGCTGGCAGCTCTGGATCGACATGTCATCGGCGCGGCCGCGCGTGGCGCCTTCGTAGTCGCCGAACGCGGGCATCTCGACGGCCGCCGCGCAGTTGCCGCCGGGGGCGACATCGGGCTCAGGCTCGGGCATGGGCTCGGGCATGGGCTCGGGCATGGGCTCGGGCATGGGCTCGGGTTCAGGCTGCGGCTCGGCGCCGGCGGGCCCGAAGTTGAGCACGAAGGCGCCAGCGCCCAGAAACGCCGAGTCGACGACGACGTAGTACGGCAGGCCCGCGATGGCCTCAAACTGCACGACAGAGGTCAGATCGCCGCCGCCGTCATCATCGCAGGCCACCTCGCCCAGCAGGTTCCCGCAGAGCAGCTCCTGCACATAGATGAGGGTGTCGCTGGCGCTGCCTGCGGTGTCGATCTGCACGCGCTGCGTGGCGTTGAGGGTGAAGGTGTAGACCTGCTCGGTGCCCAGCAGGCCGCCGCACGACCCAAGCAGATCGGCGCCGCCGCCCGCGTTGTTCCCTGGATACCGCCCGAAGCCGGGCATCAGGATGGGGTTGGCGCAGCTCTCGCCGCCGCCGCCCGGGCCGGGGCCGATCGGACCGTCGCTGCACTCGCCGTCTTCGCAGGTGCCGGTCTCGCATTGAAAGTCTTCGGTGCAGCAGAACCGGCCAGGGAAGTCTTCGTCGACGTTGTTGTCGCAGTCGTTGTCGGCGCCGTCGCAGATCTCATCATCGGGCACGACGGGGGGCGCCTGGCACTCGACGTCGTCGCCCGCGGCGTTGCAGATCTGCACGCCTTGGCTACGGCAAGCGCCATCCATCACCGAGCAGCCAATACCCAAGCCGGGGAACGCCTCGTCGACGAGGCCATCGCAGTCGTTGTCGGCGCCGTCGCAGCTCTCGGCGGCGCCGCCTTGATCGCAGTCGCCCCAGTCGCCGTCGGCGCAGCGCTGAACGCCGCAGGCGTCGTCGCCACAGGCCCGCGTGTCGCCATCGGCGCAGTCGACGAGCGCGCCGCCCATCCCGCCTTCGCCGATGACGCCTCCGCCCGCGCCACCCTCGCCGGGCGCGCCGCCTTCACCGACCATGCCGCCTTCGCCTCCAGCGCCACCTTGTTCGGCGCCGCCTTGTCCGCCGACGCCATCTGCGCCGCCGACGCCGACGTCGGGCGTGCCAAAGTCGAACTGGCTCGCGTCGCGGACGCTGCGCACGCCGGTGTCGATAAGGAGTGGACCGTCTGCGGGGTCAGCATCGTCACAACCAAGGGTCGCGGCGCAGATCAACAGCGCTGTGATGGACGATAGAGAGCGGGCACGGCAGCGTGCGTAGAGCATGGCGTTCCTCCAAGCGCTGCACGCTACGGAGATACGACGGGCGGGTCAAACTTCGGGGGGAAGAGCGCGTCGAAAGAACGCGCAGGCAGGAGCAGGCGAGGCGCGCGCGACCTCAAGAGGGGCACGGCAGAGCCGACTTAGTTGTGGTAGGCCACGAGAACGGGCGCGATGACCAGGGCCACGACGCTCATCAGCTTGATGAGGATGTTGAGGGCCGGGCCCGCGGTGTCCTTGAAGGGATCGCCGACGGTGTCACCAGTGACGGCGGCCTTGTGGGCGTCGCTGCCCTTGCCGCCATTCTTACCACCCTCGATGTACTTCTTGGCGTTGTCCCAAGCGCCACCGGCGTTGGACATGAAGAGCGCCATCATGACGCCGCCGACGGTGGTGCCGACGAGCATGCCGCCGAGGGTCTCGATGTTGTAGAAGCCAGCCGCGACGGGCGCGATGATGGCCAACAGACCGGGGGCGACCATCTCCTTGAGGGCGGCCTTGGTCGAGATCTCAACGCACTTGGCGTGGTCGGCGACGGCGCCTTCCTTGCCTTCGCGCAGGCCCGGAATTTCGCGGAACTGGCGACGGACCTCTTCGATCATCTCGCCGGCGGCGCGGCCCACGGCGCCCATGGCCATGGAGCTGAACAGGAACGGCAGCATGCCGCCGATGAACACGCCGACCATGACGGTGGGCTTGAGCACGTCGATGCCGGTCTCGAGCAGGCCGGTCTTGGTCGCGAAGGCGCTGAACAGGGCCAGCGAGGTGAGCGCGGCCGAGCCGATGGCGAAGCCCTTGCCGATGGCGGCGGTGGTGTTGCCGACCGCGTCGAGCTTGTCGGTGCGCTCGCGGACCTTCGGGTCGAGGTGGCTCATCTCGGCGATGCCGCCGGCGTTGTCCGCGATCGGGCCATAGGCGTCGACGGCGAGCTGGATGCCGGTGGTGGCGAGCATGCCCAGGGCGGCCATTGCGATGCCGTACAGGCCCGAGGTGTAGTACGCGGTCAGGATCGCGCCACAGATGAGGATCGTCGGCAGGGCGGTGGACCGCATGCCGACGCCGAGGCCCGAGATGATGTTGGTGGCTGCGCCGGTCAGGCTCTCGTCGGCGATGCTCTTGACGGGCGGCTTGTGATCGCTCGTGTAGTACTCGGTGACCATACCGATGAGCAGACCCGCGACGAGCCCGCCGAGGACCGACCAGAACACGCCCATCGCGTTGAAGACCTGAACGTTGGCGCCCTTACCGATGGTGAAGGTGCCGTCGCCCAAGAAGGTGGTGATGAGGAAGTAGCTGGCGACGAGCATGAGGCCGCCGGCAGCAAACGTGCCGGTGTCGAGCGCGCGCTGGGGGTTGCCGCCTTCCTTGACGTTGACCAGGAAGGTGCAGCCGATCGAGATGATGATGCCGGCGGCGGCGATGAAGAGCGGGAGCACCACGGGGTTGAGCTCGCTGCCCTTGGGCATGCCAGCCATCCAGGTCATGCCCAGGATCATCGAACCGATGATGGCGCCCACGTAGGACTCGAACAGGTCGGCGCCCATACCGGCGACGTCGCCCACGTTGTCACCGACGTTGTCGGCGATGGTGGCGGGGTTGCGCGGGTCATCCTCGGGGATGCCGGCTTCGACCTTGCCGACGAGGTCGGCGCCGACGTCGGCGGCCTTGGTGAAGATGCCGCCGCCGACGCGCGCGAAGAGCGCGATGGAGCTGGC
>JBNMOZ010000112.1:0-11967 GCA_051276005.1 Bradymonadia bacterium
CTGCGCGCGCATCACCGTGGGGTGCAGCCTGATCGCCGTCAGGAAACAGCGTACTGCACGCTGACCATCTTCAAGTCGGTGACGAACTGCCGAAATCGCTGCGACTCGCGCATCGCGCGACGACGACATATCGGGGCCGAGACGTGCACCCGCTGGCGCGCTGCGTTCGAATCACGCAAGCTCAGTGCGCCGCGGCGCAGGAGGTAATGCATGCCGGTTTTGGACGCTCTTGGGGTGAGAACGGGCACAATCGTCGCGCTCGCTGGTCTGCTCGCCGCCTGCGGTGGGCGTCGCGCGACGCCTGCGCCGACGATGCCGACGGCCGCGGTGCAGACCGGCCAGATCACCGCCCAGAAGCCTGCGCTGCGCTATGGCGACGCGCCGCGGGGCATGCGCCTCAACCACCCGGTTCAAGTCCGGCTGCTCAAGGCGGCGCGGGCGGGCGCCAGGGGTCGCAAGTTCCAGGCGTCGGCGGCGTTGACGCGCGCCGCCGAGCAGCTCGCCCAGGCCACGGGCGGAGAGACCGCCGACGCCCAGACGATCGCCTTCGCCGCCAGCAGCGCCGGGCTGGTCGCGCCGGTCGGTCAGATGCTCGCGTTTCGCGCCGAGGGCTCCACGAACGGGCTCGCCGATCGGCTGGCGCCGCATGTCGCCAAGGCCGCCAAGGGTGGCACGTCCAACCGCATCGGCGTCGGGATCGCCAAGACCACCAAGGGCGTCGCCGTCGTCGTCTTGCTGCAGTCGATGTATATCGACCTCAAGCCCCTGCCCCGCCAACTCGCGTCCGGCGGCGTGCTACAGGTCAAGGGTCGCCTGCTGGGCAAGTATAGAAAACCACAGGTCTTTATGACCGACGCGATGGGCGACGTCACCCTGCTGCAGACCGGCAAGGACACGCAGCGCACCGTTGAGCAGACGGTTCGCTGCGTCCAAAAGGGCGAGCATCGCGTCGAGGTGATGGGCATTGGACCCTTCGGCCCGACGGTGCTGGCCAACCTGCCGTTCTGGTGCGGCACGGCCCCGCCCGTCAGTCACGCCATGCGCAGCGGCGCGCCCGATACGGTCAGCGGACAAGACGGCGCTCGTCAGCTGCTGGCCCTCGTCAACACGACCCGCAAGGCCAAAGGGCTCGCGGCGCTGCGCTGGAACGCTCGCCTCGCGCGGGTCGCTCAGGAGCACAGCCAAGACATGCGCACCCGCGGCTTTGTCGGACATGTCTCACCCCAAACCGGCGGCCCCGGCGACCGCGTGCGGCGCCAGAAGATTCCGGTCGGCGTGCTGATGGAGAACGTCGGCGTCGGATCGACGATCACGGGCATCCACGAGGGCCTCCTGGCCAGCCCCGGGCATCGCGCGGCGATCCTCAACACCAAGACGACCCAATTGGGCATCGGCGTGGTGCGCCGAGCGCGGGGCAGGAGCGCCGACTACTTCGCAACCCAGCTGTTCGCCAGCCCGCCGCCGCCCGTCGATGCGGTCGGCGCGCGCACCCGCACGCGCAAGGCCGTCATGAGCCGCGTGCCGGGTCGGCGCGTCGATCGGGGCCTCGAAGCCGTGGCCCAGAGCGTCGCGGTAGATCTGGCCCGCGGCGCGCTCAAGGGCGCCCAGGCCAACCGGGTCACCAGCCGCCGCATTCGCGACAAGAAGATCAAGATCGGCGCCCTGCTGGCGGTGATGGGCAGCGGCCCCAACCCCGAGAAGATCGGCAAAGACAAACAGGTCGGTCGCCGAGATCTGCTGCGGGTCGGCATCGGGGTCGCGCGCGGCATGCGCGATGGCGCGCCGACGTTGTTCAGCGTGGTCCTGCTGGCGAAGTAGCGCCGCCTCAGAACGTCAAGCTCGTGCCCAGATACGGCACCACCGAGAACTCAGGGATGCGGAACATGAACGGGCGGTGCACGCCCACGCCACCGGTGAACGACGCCATGCCGATGTCGTAGCGCAGGCCGGTGCGGCCCGAGAGCATGGGGAAGATGTCGAAGGTGTTCTGGCGCTCTTTGCCTTTGCAGTCGCTGCTCTCGGGCGCGTCGTCGGCGCAGCCGGTCCAGCCGATGTCCACCGCGCCCGCCAAGGTCCAGTCGAGCCAGTCGCTCATGGGCACCGCGAACCGCAGCGCGCCGCCGACGTGATTGACCGCCTTGTCGTAGCCCGGATCGGCGTGGTTGAGGCGATATCGCCCCGTGTGCCCTTCGAGGCCAACCCGCAGCGATCCCTGCTTACGCGCCATGAACCAGCCGCCGATCCCGACCTGCCAATGACTCGGCCCGAAGATGTCGAAACGCAGCTCACCGTTGTTGTCTTCGGTGCGTACATCGACCTGATCCTGCACCTGTGGCCAGTTCACGATGCGCTCGCCGGTGCGCGGCCCGCAGACGGTCTTCACGGTGTAGCGGCCCTGCGCCAGCACGCCGCTCCAGGGCGTCTGCCCCATCTTGCGCCCGTCGATGCTGAGGGCACCCTGGCATTCGCTGCCGTCGGGTCGCGAGGCGATGATGCGCGCGGTCTTCTTGGGGGGCAGCAAATGCCAAACCCACGGGCTGCTGCGCGCCTTCACCAGATACAGCGTCGTATCGGTGGGCAGCAGACCGGCCTTGCGCAAGCCGATGCGGTGGGTGTGGCGGCTCTTGAGATAGACGCGGGTTGGGGTCTCGCCCATGTCGGCGCCGTCGATGGTCAGGCGCGCGCCGCTGGGCACCGTCTGCATGTCGACGCCGACGCATTGGCCTTCGAAGTCGACGTCGAGGGGGATCGCCTGGCCGGCGATCAACGCGAGCGTGCCCTGCCAGCGTCCACCACAGGCGTGCGTGAGCTCAATTCGACGGCCGCCGGGGCGCACCGAGAGCGTCGTGGGCGCCATGCCGCTTTGGACGCCGTCGATCTGGATGCGGGTGCCGCGCGGCGCTTTGACCTGCAGACGGGCGGCGCCGCCCACCGCGGCTTGCGCTTCGAGCGGCCCCTGAAGGGCACGCACCTCGGGCACCGCATCAACGAGGCGTTGGGTGGCGGCCACCAGCCCGGCCTCGATCGCTCGCAAGTCGTTGCCCCGCGCATGTCCGCTCGCGACCTGTCGACCCGACGCGGTGTCATGCAGCGTCAGGATGGCGCGCAGGCCGCTCTCGAACGGCAGCACTCGACCCGCGATCACGTAGTCGACGCCAATGTTACGCCCGGTTTCAACCTCGCACTCGCCTTCACAATCCTCGAGCCGCGTGCCCGGCGGCAGCATCGCGGACAGGTTTTGACGCGTGAGCAACAACAGGGTCTCACCGGCGCGCGCCTGCGCGATTTGGCGGACACGATCAGCGAGGTAGCTGACCGCCTCTGCCGCCAACGCCTTGGGGTGGCGCAGCTCCAACACGGCCACACGCTTGGGCGCGGCGTGGTCAGAGTTGGCGTGGACCGCGCTGACGAGCACGAACAGCAGTATGATGATGATGCGAATCACAGGTCCCCTTTTGATGCCGACGCGATGCGATACGGGTCTGTACAGCAGCGACCGTGCCACGCAGCCCGAAGACCGAACCTGGGTGCGATCGTGACGCCGCGTTCACGCATCAAGCGGCACGGGTCGAGCATCGCGGTTGACGCCCAAGAAGGGCGCGCCCGCGCGTGATAGGGTTCGCCGCATGTCCGCCGTCCTCCTCGCCGTAGCTGCCCTCGCCAGCGCCTGCATCGCCGCCGTCTTCGCGCGCTCCGGATGGTCGCGCGCCCTGTGGTGTTTGCCGATCCTCTTCGGCATCGGCGCCGGCGTGCTGTCGGGAGCGTTCATCGTCAAGAAGGCGATCGGTCTGGCCTGTATGCCCTCGGGCCTGCTGTGCATGACAGGCTTCATCACGCTCCTCTGGCTGCTTGCGCACGGGCGCCATGGCCCGGCCTGCCTGGTCTTCGGGCTGTGGTTGCTCTTTAGCCTGGCGGGCAACATCTGGGTCGGCGGCGCGCTGCTCAACCAGCTCGAGGCGCCCTACGCGGTCGATCCGTCCTTCGATCCGCCCCTCGATCTGCTGATCGTGCTGGGTGGTGGCACGACGCTGCGCCCAGATGGCGAGATCCAGGCCGGACCATCAGGCGATCGCATCATGCGGGCCGCGCTTCTGTTCCACGCGGGCAAGGTCAAACGCCTGCTCGCGTCGGGCACGAGCGTGGGCGGGATCACCCAAGCGAGGCCGCGCGATCTGGGCGACGAGGCGCGCCAACTCTGGGTGGGCCTGGGCGTGCCCGATGCCGCGATCATCACGCTGCCGGGCCCGCGGAACACTGCCGAAGAGATGCAAGTGGCGCGCGCCTGGCTGATCGATCAGAGCCTCACCGAGGGCGCCCTGCCCCGCGTCGGCGTACTCACCTCGGCCTGGCACCTGCGCCGCACGCTCATGCAGGCGCACCACGCCGGCCTCGATGTGATCCCGGTGGCCAGCGACTTCCGCGGCGGGCGGGCGGTGCCAAATCTGATGGGGCTGGTGCCTTCGGGCCACGGGTTCTATCGCACCCGGCTGGCCGTCTGGGAGTACCTGGGCGGGCTGGTCGCGCCCTCACGCCCCTCGCAGCCAAAATGACTTGGCAAACATGATGACTCGGAAGCCATGATGACGAAGGAGAATCGATGAGCTTGCTCGGTCTTGCGATGATGCTGGCGCAGCTGGCGGCGCCGGTCGATCGCGTGGTCATGATCAGCATCGACGGCCTGCGCGCCGACGCGATCGACGCCGCCGCGCCGACCTTGAAGCGGCTGATAGCCGAGGGGGCGAGCACCCTCGACGCGCGCATCGATCCGACGCGCCCGTTCACCGTGCCCAACCACCTGTGCATGGTCACCGGGCGCCCAACGCTGGGCCGCGACGGTCACAAATATACGCTCAACAAATTTGGCGGCCCCTCCGTTCACCAAAACGCCGGCCGCTACCTGCCCAGCGTCTTCGACGTGGTGCACGACCATGGCGGCTCGGTGCTCATGCTCACCGCCAAGAAGAAGCTGGGCCAGTTCGGCACCTGGTGGGGGCCCCGCCAAGGCGCACCCGATCGCGTGCCGCCGTCGCATGGTCCGGGCAAGATCGACCGGGTCTTCGTCGAAGACACCGGGGCCTTCATCCGAGACGACGCCGCGCTCGCGGCGGGCGCCGTCAGCATCATGCAGGCCCAACCGCCCACGTTGATGTTCTTGCACTTCGCCGCGCCGGATCGCGCCGGGCACCTCGCCGGATGGGATTCGAGCCCAGGCACCCACTATCACGGCGCGGTCGCGACCACCGACGCCTTGGTCGGCCTGGTGATCGCGGGCCTGGCCCCCCGCACGCTCGTGTTGGTCACATCGGACCACGGCGGCGTCGGACGCGGGCACGGCGACCTCAGCGACCCCCGCGTGCACACGATCCCGTTCATCGCCTGGGGCGCTGGGGTCGCGCCGGGCACCGACCTGTATGCGCTCAACCCACCACGCGGCCCGAAGAATCGCCCGATCCGCAACTGCATGCTGGGCAACACCGCGTTGGCCGCGCTGCGCTTGCCCCTTATCCCGGGCGCGCCCGCACCGGCCATGCTGTTACGGTGAGGTGACAAATCTGCGGCAAGGTCGTCGCAAGAGTGGCTGCCATGCTGCTAGGTTGCTCCGATGTCCGAACTGCCGCCAGAACGTCACGAGGCGAAGTATCCACTCCCGGAAGATCATGCGCAGGCGCTCAGCCGCGATCTGCCGACGTGGTGCGACCCCGACCGCGTCGGCGACGGCATCGGCTACGTCATCATCAGCCTGTACCTCGACACCCCCGAGCACGCGCTCTATCACGCGACCGTCGACCGGGCGCCCCGGCGCTTCAAGCTGCGGGTGCGGCGCTACGCCGAAGACAAGGTCTTCCTCGAGATCAAACGCCGTATCAAGGATCGCGTCGCGAAACGCCGCGCCGCGATCCCCGGCTGGGCCTGGCCCTCGATCATGCACGACCCGCGCGTGGTCGAGCAGCTCAAGCTGCGAGCCAGGGATCGCGAAGTCGTCGACCGCTTCATCAGCATGTGTCTGACGATCAACGCCCAACCTGCGGCGCTCGTGCGCTACACCCGCGAGGCCTGGAGCAGCCGCATCGATGACTATGCCCGCATCACATTCGACCGGCGCATCCTCGGCCGCGCCCCCGAAGGCTGGAGCGTCCCCCTCGACGACCTGCACTGGTGGCCCGTCGACCCGCCCGGACGCTTCGAGTTGATGTCGTCGGGGGTGGTGCTCGAACTCAAATCATTGCCCAGCGTGCCGCATTGGATGCTGGGCCTGGCCGATCGCTACGGCCTGCGGCGCACCGGCTTCAGCAAGTACGGCAGCGTCATCGAAAACCTGGCTCAACGTGACGAGCGGCCTTCGCGCGTCGCCGCCCGCGGCATCTCGGAGGGCTGGAGGCGATGAACGCGGCCACCATGTTTCAGACGGGCCTCGAACAGACGACGCTGGCGCAAATCGCGCTCGCGCTGCTGCTGTCTTTCGTGCTCGGCCAGGCCATCGCCTGGATCTACGCGCGGACCTACGAGGGGCTCTCCTATTCGCGCGGCTTTGCGCAGGCGCTGGTGCTCGGCCCTGTCGTCGCGGCCCTGCTGATGCTCGCCATTGGCGACAACCTGGCGCGCGGCCTGGGCATCCTGGGCACCATGGCGCTGGTGCGCTTTCGCACGAACGTGCGCGAGGCCCGCGACATGATCTTCATCTTCGCGGCGCTGGGCGTGGGCGTTGCGTGCGGCGTGCGCGCGGTCTCGGTGGCCGTCATCGGCACCGGCGCCTTCATGGCTGCCGCGTTCTCGTTGTCGATCTCGCCCTTCGCGCAGCGACTGCGCTTCGAAGGCGTGCTGCGCTTCTGGATCCCGAAGTCGGCGGTGGCCCCCGAGCAGCTCGAGACGATCCTCAAGACGCATTGCCGCTCGCATACGCTGGTGGCCGTGCGCGATGTCGGTCAGGGCGAGGGGCTCGAATATGCTTGGCAAGTCGGGCTGCGCACCCCGGCCGCGCGCCAAGACCTTGTCAGTGAACTCACGGCTATCGACGGTCTGCGCGGCTTGAGCTTGCTGCTGCCCGACGCCCACGCGGAGCTCTGACGTGCGCGGGATTCTTGGCATCATCATCTGGGTGGCCGCAGCGGCGGGCGCCGTCTGGCTGTGGCTCAACGACCAGCCTGCAAGCCGCCCCCTGCCCGGCATCGCTGGCCCTGCGGCCACAACTCTGGCGCTCACCGAACCGGCGCGCCTGATCAAAATCCCGGTCTCGGTCGGCAGCGTGGTCGCCGCGGGCGCAGTGGTCGCGCAGTTCGACACCACCGACATCGACGCTGAGCTTGTCGTGGCGAAGGCCGAGCTGGCGGCCGCCGAGGCCGAGGTCGCCGCCGAGCAGCTGCGCCGAATCGAGGGCCGCCGCGACGCCAAGGCCCGCTTGCTGGGCATGCAGGCCCAGGCCCGCGCCGCCCAAGGCGAAGCGCGATCTCGCAAGGCCGCCGCCACCGCCGAGATGCGCACCCTCGGGCGCAGCGTCGCCCGCATCAAAGAGGTCGCAGCCGAAGGGTTGATGCGCGGGGACGGCCTCGCCAGCCTCGAAGGTCGCCGGGCGCGCCTGCGTCAGGAAGCCCGCGCATCCGGTGGGGTCTTGACGCCATGGGCCGAGTTGCAGGTCTCCCTCGACGCGACCCTCAACGCGCAGGCCTCGGTCGACAGCGACGCAGTCATCGACGCAACGCAGGCCCGCGCTGGCGTTTGGCGTGCCCAAATCGCTGCCCTGCAAGCGCGCCGCACCCGACGCGCGCTGACGATGCCCTTCGCGGGGCGGATCGTACGGCTGCTGCAGCGGCCCGGCGCCACTGTACAGGCCGGCACACCCGTTCTTGAGTTGGCCGAGGCATCGACGACGATGGTGCGCGTCTGGGCGCCCGAGCAGGGTGCGCGGCGCTGGCCGGTGGGCACGAAGGTCCAGGTGCGGGTTGTCGATCCCAAGTCGAGCGCGGTCTATGGCGTCATCAGCGCGATCTCGCCGGGCATCGTGCCCATGGCCGAGCGCCTCTGGCAGAACCCGAACATGCCGCGCTATGGCCGCTTGATGCACGTCACCCTCGACGCCCCCGCCGGCGGACCCAAAGGCCTGCTCGCGGGCGAGGCCGTCATCGTGCGACCCAAATGACGCCGCTGGCGCTCATCGCGGCGCTGCTGGCCCCGCCAATTGACTGCGAGACGGCGGTCCGCGTGGCCATCGATCGTCTGCTCGACCCCGCTATGGCGGCCGCCCAAGCGCGCCTCGCGACCGCGACCGATCCCCGCAGCCGACCGGGGCTGCAGGCCCGAGTGCGGGGGGGCCACCCGACCGAGGGGGTCGTCGATCGCGCCGGCCTTCGACTGACGCTGCCGCCGCCCGGTACCGACGCCGCTTACGCCCGCATCGGGCAGGCCTCAGCCGGGGTCGCCCGCGCACAAATGGCCAATGATGCCGTCGGCTTCGCGGCCGACACTCGCCGCGCCCACCTGGCGGTTCGACGCGCCGAAGCCACCTTGGTCGATGCCCGCGCCCTGCACGCGATCGCCGCCGCGCAAGCCGGCCTGCGCGCCCGACAAGCGCAGGTCGGGGTGGTGCCGGGCTTGCGCGCGGTCCAGGCCCGCCTCGAGGTCGAGGCCGCCCAAGACGAGATCGCCGCCAGCCAGGCCGGCATCGCTGCAGCCCGCGCCGATCTCACTCGGTTGACCGGCACCGATGAAGCGACCGGCCTCTGCGCGCTGCGCGCGCCCGCCGCGCGCGAGCATCCCGCGATCGCCGCCAGCCGGGCCGAATCAGCGCTGATCGGTGCCCGCGTCGAGGCGCGAGATTTGGGCGCCGACCTGTGGCCCGACTTCATCGAAGCCGCCTGGGATGATCAGGGCGATGACAGCCGGGGCTTGGTCAGCGTGGGCGTCGACATCCCGCTGAGCACCTCGGATCGCACCGGCCTGGTGCAGGCTCAGGCCCGCGCACAGCGCACGCATATCGAGCAGTTGGTCGCCGGTCAGGTGGCCGCCGCGCAGGCCCGCGTATCAGCGGCCCAAGCGCATGTGACGGCGCTGACGCGACCGCTGCCCGCCGACTTCGTCGCCGCTGCGACCCATGATACGACTGAGGGGTTGGCGATTCGCGAGGCGCTCATTCGCTCTAAAGCGCGGCGTCGCGCGGCGCAATTTGCGGTCGAGGCGGCCCGAATCGAGCTGCTCGCCGCGCAGGGCACGGTGTCGACCCAGCCCGAGGTCAGACCTCCGGCACCGTCGGGTCGATAACGACTCGGGCGTCGCCAAACGCCAAGCGTCGCACCACCGGCAGCTCGCTCTCGAAGAGGATCTGGTCGCTCTGCCCCACCCGAACCTCGATGCGCATCCTGCGCACCCCAGCGGGCAATCGCGCCAGATTATAAGGCACGATCAGCTGGCCGCGATCGTCTGTCGCCGTGACGAAGCGGGTCAACGGCTTGGCAGGATTGCCGTCGGCATCAGCGCCCTGATCAGCGTCGAAGATGCTCACCTTGACCATGCCGGGCTCGGCCAGCTTGACCCCGAAGTAGATCGGCCCTGCCGCGACCGCGTCGAGCACGCCTTGGCGCGGATCGCTGGGCGTCAGCATCCAGCCTGCGGCCTGCACCGCAGAGTCTGCAGCGGGCCCATCATCATCGCCGCCATCGACCGAAGCTTCCGGCGCCAGCGTGGCCGGCGCTCCGTTCATCGTGACCAGCCCATCCTCGGTGCTCGCCACAAAGTACACGGGGTCGGTCGGGATCGTCTCGGGCACCCAATATGCGACCGCGAGGCCGTCCTCAATGGTCGGCTGCATTTCGATGATCTCAATGCCGCCGCCGTCTTCCTGCGTGCTGAAGATTCGGTAGGTCAGCGGCTGCGAGCCGTCTGACTTCGCGACCAGGTAGACGCCGTCCTGCGGGATAGCGGTCAGACGCACCCCGCTGTGGGGCTCCGGCGTGGTCGACCACCCCGGCGCGCTGAGCGCGCGCACATCGGCCTCGGGTCGTCCGATGAGATCGGTCAGCCCGCTGACCGCGGTCACGACGCTGCCGCCCAGTCGCTCGCCCTGGCCGCCGCCCACATCGGTGAGCGTGCCTGCGACGACGCTGTCGGGTGCAGCCTCACCGGGCAGCGCGGGGGCCGCCAACGCATCCAGCGTCTCGGTTTGGCTGCCGGCGGCGCCGGTGATGCTCTCGCCCTGCTGGGCCGAGTTGGCGCGCAGCGCGAAGCCGACCGTCGATGGCGCAGGCGCAGGGTTCTCGCCCTCGAGCAGGCCGCCCAGCGTCTCGCCCACGGTGCCTGAGGCGTCTACGATACGCCCACCCTGACGACCGCCTTCGCTTTGCAGGGCCGGGCCGAGTTCGGACGGGGCGGCCGCGTCGCGGGCGCCCTCGAGCAAGGTGCCCAGTGCGTCGGTCGCGCCGCCGGTCGCGTGCTTGATCACGTCGCGCTGCTGACCGTTGACGTAGCTGAGCGTCTGCACGGTCTCGCTGGGCGCCTGCGCCAGGTGGGCGTCCGCGCCGAGCGGCTTGATCTCGGCGCCAAAGTTCGCCGTCATCTCGCCGACCACCTCGGCGGTCTGGTTCGCTTCGGACGTGTACTGCTTGGCGATTTCGGACTCGCCCTCGCCGGACAGCCCGACGAACTTGAGCATGTCGAGCACGAGCTTATAGAGGCGACTCTCGCCCAGGACCGACTCTGCCTCCTGGCTCGCGACGATCGGGAACACCGGCGGCAGCACCGCAAGGGGTATCGGATCTTCGATCTCGAATTCGGACTCGACGAGCGGATCAAAGATCGGATCGGGGTTGTCGAACTCAGTGGAGGTGCCCGCGGAGCCGGCAGATCGCACCGGCAGCAGCTCGGTGCGTATCAAGCCCACGCATGATCGCGCGAGGATCGGCGCGATTCGGTCGACGACCTGCGTGTCGGTCAGCCCGGAGACATGATAGCCCCCGCCCTCGGCCGCGAGGACCTCGCGCAAGGTGTGCATGTTGCCAGGATCGTTGGCGAACATGCGCAGCAAGCCGCGCACCTCAGCCTCGCTGCTAAACTCAATCAGCGCGCGGTCCGACATGAGAGTAACTGGTGCGCTGCGTCCGGCGCCGTGTAGCTCTACCTTCAAGATCACCCTCCCCGCGACTTATGCATTCTATCAGATCGGGCAACGCTGCTAGTATAGCAACTTGAGTTTGTGTGCCGATGGCCGGCTGCAAGCCCGCCCCTGGACGAGCCGAGGAGTCAGCATGGCCCGCGTGAGCTTTCCAATCGATCTCGGCGCTGGTCTCGGGGTCGACGACGCGTCGGTTAAGCAATACTTCGAAGGCGTCGAGCGCGGCGGTGGCGGCTTCTTTCCGCTGGGCAGCAGCGGCACATGGCATGGCGGCGTTCATCTGTATGCCGACGCCGGAGCGATGGTGCACGCGATGGCTGACGGCTGGGTCGTCGCTTGTCGCTTGCAGTCCGATCCCGAGGCCCTCAAGGGCCCGTTTGGCAGCACGAACTTCATTCTCATGCGCCATGAAGACAAGGGGCGCACGTTCAATCGCGTCGCGCCCGCCAAAGATCTCAAGAGCCGCGAGGTCTACACTTGGTTCTCGTTGTACATGCACCTGGGCCCGCTTGAGGCCGTCGCCGCCACCGCTGAGTTGGCCGAGACGACCTGGCTGGGCACTGAGATCGAGGGCGAGATCGTCGGGTCGGTCGGCCGCGGCGGGCGCAATCGACGCGCCGACGTGAAGCTCGTGCAAGAGATGCTCACCCGCGCCAAGGTCGACCCGGGCCCCATCGACGGCCTCATCGGGTCCAAGACCCGCGCGGGCATCGTCGCCTTCCAAGAGAAGTTCCTCTACAGCAACCCGGACGGGCGCATTGACGTCGGCGGGTCGAGCTGGGCCGCGTTGCTCTTCGCCGCCGCCGGCGCGCCCAAGGATCATGGCTTCGACGAGACGCTGCTCGGCCAGATCGCGAGCGGCAACCTGG